>JANNVM010000995.1:0-4501 GCA_031414455.1 Verrucomicrobiota bacterium | reverse complement strand
CCTGCCAGGCACGCCGGTCTCCGGTGCTGCGAAGACGCAGAAGGAGGCTGGACCGGGTAGGATTCGGACAGATCATGGCGACGGTAGTACGGCCGGATTCGGTCAATGTATTGTTGTGGAGGCAGCCGCGCCAGTATTTTCGTCGCTTGTTTACAACTTCAGTCCGGCACGGGGCGGGAACGCAGTCCCGGCAGGGTGCCGGCCTGGTAACTGAACTCAACCAGTGCCGCGGCATCGCCGGGGTCAACACCGACGCCTTCACCTGCGCCTGCACCATGATCCGAAACGGCACCCAGTGGGACACCGTCGTCCTCGATCCCCCCAGGTTCATCCACAGCCGCGACGACGAGGAAGCCGGAGAAGGCCGCCGCAAATACGGAGGCCGCAACGGCCGCCGCCTTCAGTTCTTCGACCGCACCGGCGCCGCCCCCGACCACCCCGTCATGTCCAACTGCCTCGACAGCCGCTACCTCAAAGTCCTGTGGGGACGGGTGTTTTAGATAGCGCTCTGGATGCCGCGGAGCGGCGCAACATGAATAGCCGTGGTCAAGCGCAGCGAGGCCACGGTCCGGTGCCAAATGAAATTTCAGCCGCGTAGCGGCGACACAAGGCGCCGTTCAGGGTTACGCCGCTCCGCGGCTCGCACCGTGGTGGTGGTATGCCCTGGCCTCGCGTCGCTCGACCACGGCTACTCACGTTTGGCCGCTCCGCGGCTCTTCGAGTTCTCGTCGTGGAGAATGTCAGGGTCCCGCGGGCGGGGATGGATCCACCGGCCGGAGTCCTCCGGATCTCTCACCGGATTCTTCTCCTCCCCGGGGAATCCGCTGACTCCTCCATATTGATTCAACAAATCCGGCCGGGGGCTGCTTTCCCGTTCCGGCACCGGCACCGTTTCTTCCCCGTCGGCATACGTTTCTGCGCGCACTCTCATGGCCTCGTGAATGGACCAATGGAACCCGGCATGAGCCAAGAGGACTATCGGAAATAGAACCGCCGGTCCGTAGGTGCAGGTTAGGGAAATTGAAAACATCGCAAAGTAGAGCCAGTTGAGCGTTCGCCATTTGTCCTCTGCATCCGTCCAGATCAGAAAAACACTCCAGATTAGACAGCCAGCCACGAGCGGAACGACGACAAGCGCAGTACCCGAATCAAAATGGCCATCATTGTAGAGACCAAGGACGGGACCGAGCCACTGGAGGATTTGTTCGTATAGAAGAGTCAGATAAATGCAGGCCGCCGGAAGCCCAAAACTCAACAGCACCCGCGCCACCGCCGCGCCAAATCCTTCGACGACCGCTTCCGAGCGTGTCGCAATCGGGGCTGACGACGGAGTCAGAAAATCGAACACCCGCAGGATTCTCTCTCCGAACCTAGCCGCTGGGCCAGGCTTTCGGGGCGTGTCTTCCGGCGGAGAGTCGGGTTGAGGTGATGTGGCGGAGGGGTTCACGAAGGTCTGTCTTCATATTCTTGTCGCTGGGAACCGTGAGCGGCGCAAGACCCGTGGAGTGCATCAATAACACCCCTCACTCCGTGTTTTCCAGCAACCACCGCAGCCGCGCTGCCAGTATCGCGGGCAACTCCGGAGGCCAGGAGGCATCCACGAGGTCTGCGTCGATCAGATCCCGCAGGTGCATCCGGTCCTTGTCCCGGAAGGAGGAAAGTTTCATGCGCACCAGTTCCGGCAGGCCGATCAGTTGAAAGCCCCCGGCGTCCTCCGCAGCGGTGACATCCGGCGAGGGCTCGGGGCTGTCGGACTTCACGTGTTCACCGGCCCAAAGAATATGGACGGCATCGCGCACTTTGGCGTCAGCACCGTCGAGAAAAACATCCTGCGTGCCCCCCTGACCGGGCATGGCCACCTGACGATAGTGAAATCCGGCGGCTTCCAGGGCCTGCTTCGCGGCAGCCAGATCCACGCGCCGCAGGAGCAGGTCCACATCGCGGGTATTGCGCACTGCGGCTTCATCCACCCGGGAAACCCATGCCGCGACGGCGTTGCCGCCCACTACGGCATAGGGCACACCCGCCAGTCGGAGCGCCGCTGCTGCCCGCAGCAGCCGCTCTTTTACTTTCTCGATCGCCCGGTCCATGCGCTGCCATGAAACTGGGGCTGTGATGGTTTGCAACATACCTCCATCCTACCTGTCGGAGAAACCCGCTGCAATTCGTCGTTTCGGGTGCATAGAGTGGATGCCATTAGTTGTTTCCTGAAAGCGTTCTTCATCCCGTAGGGATGGCCCATGAATAGCCGGGGGTCGGCGACGCAGGAGCCTACCCCCGGATGTGCGAAGAAAGGGAACTACCCCGGAGGGGTAGCCCAATGCACAAAACGCTCACACCGCCCGCATTGGGGAACCCCTCCGGGGTTCAGACTTCTATCCATGCCTCCCGGGGGTTCCGCTGCGCTCCACCCCCCGCTATTCATGGCGAACCCCTCCGGGGTTCTTTTCCGGAAATGACTTTTGGCTGCTGCTCTAACACTCGGAGCCACCGTCTATCACCTCTGACGCCGCGGCCCGGGGAGTCGAAACTCACTCAGGTGGCGGATGTCTCGGTCCCTGAAGCTGAAACCAACGGCCTTTCTGCCGACGAGTGGTTCTTCGCCGTCTCAGCCGATAACGAGACCACGGAAAGCAAACGGAGGGCGGAATTTAGCTATAACGGGTGAGGGGGGCAGGACCCGTCGAGTGGTCAAGGCCGCGTTGTCATGGTTCTCCAACTCTACCCATAGAAGCAAGCCACAGCGAGCAATCCCGCGGTGGCTGGTGTGAAAACGAAACCGTCACGTCGTAGCTCTGGCCATTGGCCAAAAGCTCATCCAGTCGCTCTCCCGGGTTGGTGCGTGACCACCTCAAAATATATCCAGCCAGTCCGGGTCCTGGCATTTGATCGAGCCAATTGCAGGGCTCGACGTCGTCAGAACTGATCTGTATACGTGCCACAAGCTGTGTGCGCTGCCGGATCTCAACTTCGCCTCGAAAGCTCAATGGTCCAGTCGAGGAATGTGACACGCTGAGAACGAGGTGATAAGGGTCGTGGAATCGAACGGTCATTGGGAAGGCAAGACTCTTGGATGTGAAGTCAGCCAACTTTTCATATTGGGGAATCGGAATGCAGTGAATCTTGTAGTTGGCCCACACGGCAAATAAGCCTATGGCCGTCATGGCTATCGCCGTGCCCGAAAGAACTTTGATGACTCTTCGATTCGCCATGAGCGTGAAGTCAACTAACGACTCAACTCTGGCAACCGCGCCCTGTGGTAAACCGAGGCGATGGTTTCGTTTTGAGGAGACTTCATCTTTCCATGCCCCCGCCGCGGCTTTTCAATAACTGAACACGAACTTCCCGTCCGTGGCGGTGACGTGGACTTTGCTGAGCGGGCGGCCTTCGAGGGCGGCGTTGAGGAATTCCTTGCCGATCTCGGGGAGGAGCTGGTTGGTGATGGTGGCGTCCACGAGGCGGGCGCCGCGCTCCAGTTCGCTGCACCGTTCGGCGATGAGCATGGGCAGGCTCTCGTCCCATGTGAAGGGGATGCCGTGGTTCTGTTTCACGCGCTTCTGCACCTTGCGGAGGTTGAGAGTGATGATCAGGCGGAGCATTTCCTGACTGATCGGGTAGAAGGGAATGACCACGAGCCGGTTGAGCAGGGCGTCGGGGAAAACCTTTGTCAGCGGGGTGCGCATGGCTTTCTCCAGAGCCTCGGCGTCGGGCATGAGGTCTGGGTCCTTGCAGAGACTGATGACAACTTCCTGCGCGGCGTTGCTGGTGAGGATGATGATGGTGTTCTTGAAGTCAATTCTGCGGCCCTCGCCGTCCTCCATCCAGCCTTTGTCGAAGACCTGGAAGAAGATTTCGTGAACGTCAGGGTGGGCCTTTTCCACTTCGTCGAGCAGGACGACGCTGTAAGGCCGGCGGCGCACGGCTTCGGTGAGCTTGCCGCCTTCGCCGTAACCGACGTAGCCGGGAGGCGCGCCCTTGAGCGTGGAGACGGTGTGGGCCTCCTGGAACTCTGACATGTTGATGGCGATGAGGCTGCTTTCGTCTCCGAAGAGGGTCTCGGCGAGGGACAGTGCGGTCTCGGTTTTGCCCGTGCCGCTGGGGCCGGCGAGCATGAAGACGCCGATGGGTCGGTTTTCGTTATCAAGCCGGGCGCGGTTCGTCTGAATGCGGCGGGCGATGGTGTCGAGCGCATGGCGCTGGCCGATGACGCGGCGTTCCAGGATGTCGCCGAGTCCGAGGACGGTGCGGATTTCGTCCTGCATCATTTTGCCGACGGGCACGCCGGTCCAGTCGGCGACGACCGCGGCGACGGCCTGGGCGTCCACGGTAGGGAAAATGAGCGGCGACTCGCCCTGGAGCTGGCTGAGCACGGACTCGACGCCGCGCAGCACCGTCATCAGCGATTCCGTGTCCACCGGCTCCGCGGGCGGTTCTTTGCCTTCTTCGAGCGGCTTGCTGGCTTCCACGAGTTGCTTGCGCAGGCCGAGCACTTTGAGCACGA
>JANNVM010000994.1:0-2788 GCA_031414455.1 Verrucomicrobiota bacterium | reverse complement strand
GGACCGGATTTCTTTTCCGCGCCGGCGGCAGCAGGTGCGGCGGCAGGGGCGGGCTTCTGGTCGCAGGCGACACAGGAGCTGATGCAGAGAAGTGTGAGGAATCGAATCATGAGTCCGGATTATTTGGGCAAGTGCGACGATACGCCAGTCCGAAAACGCGGAGAACGCGGGCACCGTTCCAGATTACTGAAAAATATTTTGCAGTGCTTTGAATAGCCCGTGAAGTCCGCCGTCACAGGTGGCGGAACCGATTGGCTGGCGCGACTGCCGGCCCGCCCGGGGCCACATCACCAAAACCAACACATCCCCACCGCCATGAAAAAGTTCAGTCTCGCTCTCGCCGCCTTCCTCGGCCTCACCATTCTCGCTCCCACTACAGCCGAAGCCGGCCACAACACACGCGTCAGCGTGGATCACTGTGGCTACACTGTTTATTCCGAGTACCGGTTCGCCGGCCGCGACTGCCACGGCTGCCCCATTTACCGCTGGGTGGTGGTGCGCCGCACACCGCCCTGTGACCGCGGCTACGCGTCGTACGGCGGTGGCCACTATCATGGCGGAAACGGTGGTCACTCCTACGGTGGTAACCGCGGCGGGTACAGTTCCCGCCGCGGCGGCGTCTCGGTTCACTGGTCCCGCTAACCAGAGAGCAGCGTTGCGGACAGCGGCGAGAGCCGTAACTCCGCGATCCCCTCAGGGCACTCCGGCGACGGAGTGCCCTGCTTTTCCAACCGGCCGGCACGAACCACAGCCTAACGGTCCGTATCCGGTGCTGGTCCGGGAGAATTTCCGCCCGTCCGAATGTAGAAATCACGGCGCACCTCCCACGAGAGATCGGACCTGGGAGGTGAATAGATTTCCATCGCAGGATTCCCTGGCGAACCCGGGTCGCCGCTGCGCCGCGCCGGCAGTGTGCCGGGCTTCTCAGACGGATAGAGCCACCGCAGGAGCTTGTGGACGTGACCGAGATGTTCGTGATGAACAAAGATTCTCAGACAGGAACCGGCGGGCCCCATGCCCAAATAGAGACCCACCGCCCTGCCAGGCTGCAGGAGTTCAGAATGATCCGCCTCGACCTCGAACGGCACCTCATGTTCCTCCAGCAGCCGCAGCAATGGTTTCGCATCCGCAGGATCGAATGCCCCCAACGGAACGAACCCGTCCTCCGTCACCTCCGGTGCCAGCACCCGCAGCACAATGACACACGAGCATCCCTCCGCGGGACCATCCGTTAGCATTGCCCTGACGTCCCCCGGCAATTCGCCATGGAAGAAAACGCGATCCACTTCACCAGCCGGCTCGATGTTCCCGCCCGCCGCCTCGAGGGCCTCATCGGGCAACGGAATGAGATCGCCCGCCTGCAACGCCGCAGCAGGCGCCTCATCGCGCCAGACATGCAGACATGGGGAACCCGGCTCGGCTCCCAGCAGGAGAATGAGTGCGTGAGGATCAGTATCAGAATAGGCAACCATGCGAAGTATCCTTGAGCGGATCAAAGGCTGCCCGCCAAGAGAGGAATGCGCCTGCCGCTCGAAGCCGCACCGAATCCCCCCACGCCGTAATCCTGAATTACTTCGCCTGTGCGATGCACCAGAGGCCTTTGTCAGTGCGCAGGAAGAGTTCACCGTTATCCGCAGCGAGCGAGGCGTTGGTGGGCTCCCCGGTGGAGTTGGTGGCGAGGATTTCAAACTTCGGGCCGGCGCGGAGGACGAAGACGTCACCGGCCTGGTTGGGGAGGTAAATCTTGTCGCCGGCAAGGAGCATGGATGACCACGAGCCGCCCCGGCTGCCGCTGCCAGTGAGCCGCTCTTCCCAAACGCTTTCGCCGGTTTTCAGATCGCGGCACTCGATGATGCCGTCGGAGCCGATGGTGAAGAGATTGCCCTTGTGAATGACACCGGAGCCGACCGCACCGCGGTAGCGATCCAGCTTCCAAACGCGCTGCGACTCTGACACATCGCCGGTGCCGCCGGGTTTGACGGCGATGGCGGGTCCGCCGCCCTGACCGCTGGTGCTGGCGAAGAGCACCCCTTCGCCCCAGACGGGCGTCGTGTAGATGGAACTGCCGAGGCCTTTGCTGATCCAGAGCTGGGTGCCGGTTTTCGGATCATAGGCCGCGAGCCTGCCAGGAAATCCCATGACCAGTTCCTCGCGGTCGCCGGCTTTGATCAGGATGGGCGTGGCCCATGTGGCTCCGCCGAATGCGCCGCGGCCGCCGCCTTGTCCGCGCCCACCGCCGCCGCCTGGGCCGCCGCGCTGACCGCCGGCCGGGGCCGTGGCGGCATCGAGGCCTTTGGCAATGGTTTCCTGGCTGATGGAGCCGGCATTGTCAGTGTCCCATGCAGTGAACCACTTGGTGAACGTCCCCTTCAATTCATCACGTGTCAGGCTGCCGTCCTTGTCAGCATCACTCGCGGCAAAAACGGCGGGAGCCGTCGTCTGGCTGCGGCCGGTGGAGGCACTGCCGTCCAGCGGCGGCACTGCAGAATACCATTTTTCGCTCATCTGATCGGCACTGAGTTTGCCGGTCTTTTCTGTATCCATTTTGTCATACCATGCATCCGGAAGCGCGTTGAATTCCGCCGTGCTCACTTTTTTGTCAGCGTCTTTATCCGCCTGGGAGACGATCTGCGCGGCGAGGCGGGCGCCAATGCCGTTGCCCCCACCAAAGCCACCGCCGCCCGCACCACCCTGTCCGCGTCCACCACCACCGCCGCCCCCTCTCATATTGGCGAGTTCCGCCGGGTCCATTTTTGGCGGCGGCACTTCCCAGAGGTCTTTGCCCGTG
>JANNVM010000993.1:0-4873 GCA_031414455.1 Verrucomicrobiota bacterium | reverse complement strand
GGCTTTGGCCCGGGCGGCGACGATTTGCTCAAAGCGTTTTGTGGTTAGTTTCGTGCCGCGGATTCCAATGAAGATATGGCTGCCGGTTTTTTTGCTGACCAGTTTTGGCCGTCCGGTTTCGAGCCAGCGGGTGATCGCTTCCCGGGCCGTGCGGCCTACGGGAACGATGCGGGTCTTGTTGCCTTTGCCGGTCACGCGGATGAAACCTTCTTCGAGCGAGAGTTGATCCAGAGTGGCGTTCGCCAGTTCCGAGACCCGGAGGCCGCTGGCGTAGAGGAGTTCCAGCGCCGCGAGATCACGGAAGTCGAGCGGCGTCACGGGATCGATACCGGCAAGCAGGTGGCCGATTTCCTCTTCAGTTAGGGTATGGGGCAGCGATGGATCGAGCCGGGGTGCCACGAGACCGTCCGCAATGTCCCGCGGCAGAAATCCGCGACCTGCGAGCCAGCGGAAGAAGATCTTCAGCGCCACGGCGTTGAGCCGGATGGTGGCACTGGTGACGCCGTCGGATTTCCGGCTGAGAAGATGCCCCGTGAGGTGCTCCATGACGATGGATTCCACATCCGTCAGGTCGCGCCGCCCCGCCCATTGCGTGAAGCCGTCCAGCGACTGGCGCACCGAAAGCTGGTAGTTCACTGACAGTCCGCGCTCCGTGGCGAGAAACATAATGAAGCGGTCTATGGCGTCGGGCAGAGTCATCGGGTCGGAAGAGCCGGACGGAACCACGAAATGAGGGGAAGGCACAAGGAATTTCCGAAGCCCCGGCACGCGTGCCGGAACGGGATAAAGAGAACTTGCAAACCACCTCCGTGAGACTACTATAATTTTCATAAGCCGGTTCCCGCGCTGGCTTAGCGCCCGAAAGGCCCCCTGACATGACCGAAAAGAAAATACTCGTGGTGGAAGACCACAAAGACAGCTGCCTCTGGATTTCCGCGGTCCTGCGACAGTCTGGCTTTGCCGCTGTGGAAGCGGGCGACGGCACCGTGGCGGTGCGCCTCGCGCGCAGCGAGCGGCCGGACCTGATTCTTTTGGATATGCATCTGCCGTGCGGGAATGGCGACTTCGTGCTCGAGTGTCTGCAAAAACACGAACCCAGTCGCCGCATTCCGGTAATCATCATGAGCGGCGAAGCAGACCTCGATGAAGGCGCGCTTCTCGAAAAGGGGGCGGTCGCCGTTTTTCGCAAGCCGGTGGATGTGCATGCCTTTCTCCGCGCGATCAAGGAATGGGCCGGCAAAGCGACGCCGGAACTGGAGCCCGCGTGAGTTTTTAGCGACGGTCGATTGCAGAACCGCGTGACGAATAGCAGTGAGCGTCCTGCAGTCCCCATGTTCCCATGCCGAAACTTCTTCCCGTCCTGTTTGCCGCTCTCGCCCTGCTGAGCGCCTGTTCCTCGGCACCGAAAACGCCGGTCGCCGTGGAGGACACCACCTCGCCGCGGTGGAAGATCAGTGAGGGTCCGGCGCTGGAGAAGACAGACAAAGTGCGGATAGACATTTCGCTCGCCAGTTCCACGGCGCAACTGCTGGCCGGCGAGGATGCGGTGCTTGCCGAGATGGATGTGTCGCCGGGGTTGCCGGGGCACCTAACGCCTGCGGGCTCCTACCGGGTGACGGAGAAACTGCCGCTGAAGCGCTCAAACCTTTACGGACAATATGTCAGGCCTGACACCCGTGAGGTGGTCGTTGCCCGGGCATGGGAACACAAAGGCCCGCGTCCGGAGGGCACGGTTTATCAGGGCATCGCCATGCCTTACTGGTTGCGCGTCACCGACGGCGGTGTGGGCATTCACGTCGGCGGATTCAACCGCGGGCAGCCTAGCAGTCACGGCTGTGTTCGCTGTCCGGAGGAGCCGCAGCAATTCTTCTGGGAGAAGTGCCGCGTCGGAACTCCGGTCCACATTCACCATGGAGAACATCCGGCGCCATCGCTGCTGAATCCGCCGTCGCTGGTCACTGGACAGCCGCCGGCGACGCAGTCTCAGCCGGCATCATAAGCCGGCAAAAAAGGCATCCTCGTGTTTTGCTATTTTGCGAATACGACTTGAGCATAACGCGTAATCAGCTTGAGATGAAGGGATTGCGGAGAAAAGGCTTTGCGGAAATCCCCGCCACCGTCCCCATTCCCCTGACCCAATTCCCCCAAGGAACGCTGCGAGGGCTATAGAGTAGCCTGGCCGTCAGAGTTCAATCGTTCCGGTTTCGTGGCGGTTACGAGAGGGGTGGCCGCCGAGGCACCGCCCCGCCAGAATTGCCAGCCCGGGCGGCGACGAACCACATCGTTCATTCCCATCCTGGCGAGTTGTGCCTGATATTGTGCCGTGGCCCGAACGTCCGTAATCATCAGCCGGCCTCCGGGGCGCAGCACTCGCACGGCCTCTGTGATCGCCTTCTGCCGGCCGGCACTTCCCCGGATGTTATGGATAGCCAAACTGGAAAGCACCACATCGAAGCTGTTATCTTCAAAAGGCAATGCCGTCATATCGCCCGTGTGCAGTTCCACCCGGTCGGCCACTCCCTCCGCGACGGCATTGCGCCGGGTGGCCGCTTCACCATTCCCGGACTGATCGGCTCTTTGCCAAAGATCCACGCCGACGGCGCGTCCCGTGGTCAGGCGCTCCGCGGCCATGAGCAACACCGCCCCCCGGCCACAACCCAGGTCCAGGATTCGTTCATCGCCACGAAGACCCAACGTGTCGAGCAATTGCGCCCAAACGACGAACTTGCCCCGCAGCGTGCCGTGGAGGTAGGACCCGAGAATTGCCAGGATGAACAAACCGGCCAGCAATGGGAACACTTTACCGGAGGTGACGGCGATGGTGAACTCCAAAGCAGCCACCACAGCCATCAAGGCCGGCCCCCAGGGAGCATCAATCCCATACGAACCGCGTCGTCGAGGTGGCGTGTGCTGAGTCATCTGAGGTGAAGGATAGGCAGATGACGCGGGGAGCCAACCGGTAGTTGAAACGGGCCGGAAAAGGAAATGGCCGGTGTCACCGGCGCCGCCGTCCTTGTCGAACCGGCGCTAAGACGGGAAATGGGTTTGGGTTTATGAACCAGCCACTGGGTTCCACACCTTCTCAAACCCAAAGCCCTCGAAGTGCTTTTCGTTTGCGGTGGCGAACTGAGTGACGCCGTGGTGGCGGAGAGTGAAGGCGAGGCGGGCGTCTATGATGTGGCGGAAGCCGGTGGTTGTTTTGGCGGCCCAGTTCCAGAGGGGTTTGGACACTTCGGGTTCGTAGTCGCCGAATTCCCAGGCGGGATTGGCCCGGAGCGCATCGCAGAAGACGGTGGCTTCGCGGGCGGATTTCGGCTTTTTGAAAATGGCGGGGTTGCGGAGCTGCATATAGAGTTCCAGGAGGACGAGGCCGCAGAGCAGGAAGCGCTGTTTGCCGGTGGTCTCATCTTCAAAGAAGCGAAGGGCGGCTTCGTGACGGGGCGATCCGGGATTGGCGGCGTAGAGGAAAAGATTGGTATCGGCGGAGAGAATCATGACGCGCTGCGCTCGAGGATGGCGTCCGCTTCGGCCCGAAGAGTGGCCGGATCGGCAAGGAAGTCACCGCCGCAGTCCAGCGTAGGGAAGCGCCAGACGGCTTTTGGTTGAGGGCTCTCTGGAAAGCGCGTGACAAATTGCTCGGCAGCTTTCCGCATCACTTCGGAGAGCGACCAGTCCTGACGCTCGGCGATCTCTTTGAGCCGCTGGTAAAGAGGGTCGGGGAACTGGATTTGGGTCCGGGTCATGATGCGTTTCATACATCACTGTGCCGATGGTGTCAATTTGACGGTGGTGTCGCAACTATGGGTCCTCAAGGGTTTAAGAGGTCCTCTTCCAGCTCCGCGGGAGTTCCCGACAAAGCAGAGAATAACAATTTCCAAGGTAACCCCGCTTCATTCCCGATGACCTCGCCCGGCTGTCGCGTCAGCGACACCGGACGGTAGCCGTGGGATTTATCCCACGGACCCCGGACGCACACCACAATGTGTCGCGTCAGCGACACCGGAGCCGCGCGCTGCCCACGTCATCCCCGCATCCCGCCCCATCATCCAAAAACGTACCGTTCCTCCGCCTCGATCTCATGCACATGAAGAAATTTCCGGTATTCATCCTCGAACAGCTGTCTGCGGTGACGCACGCGCTGGTTCTGAATGTAGCGGATGGTGGCCGGTATCTGCGAGTGCCCGATGCTGAATGCGCCATAGCCATCCTGCCAACAGAATCCGCTCCAGCGCGGGAATTTTCCGGACGACCATTTTGACGATTCGCCTTTGAGCCGCTTGATGAAATCGCTCAGAGCCACCGTGGCCGGGCAGCCGAGGAGCAAATGCACATGGTCCTCCTCGCCGCCGATTTGCAGCGCAGTGAACTTGTGGGCGCGGCAGATTCCGCCGAGGTATCGCCAGACATCCTCCTCCACATCCGGCATGAGCCAGCGTTCGCGGTTTTTGGTGGAGAAGACGACGTGAACGTGCAGTGAGGTGAAGGTATTGGCCATGACAAGCCGCAGCGTAGGAATTCCGCTGTCGCCTGCGCGACACAATTTCTTATGGTTCCGCCTCCCGCGGGTTAAAACCCACGGCTACTGAAGTCTATTATTGGTGTGAAGGCTATTATTGGTGTGGCCCGTTGCTCTGTAATCTATTTTCGCCTCCTTAGGAGAGCCCCCGTCCGGGTTCGCCGCTCACCGCAGATAAATGAACTCCTTCATGTTGATGAGGGCGAGGGCCAGGCTGCGCCATGCGGCATCCGTTAAGGGCGCGCCAGTGGGGATAAGGCCCGCGAGTTGTTGCTGAGCGGCGGCAGCGGTGCGGGTGGCGGCTTCGTAGCGGGCGCGATCGCCGGCAGGAAGAGCGGCGACGATATCAGAGTCGGA
>JANNVM010000992.1:0-1612 GCA_031414455.1 Verrucomicrobiota bacterium | reverse complement strand
CAGGCGGGCGATTTCCTCCTTCAACTGTCCGCGCTGCCGGCGAATGTCCGTCAGCCGTTTCATCATTGGAGCCGCAAACTGGCCCACATCCGTCTCCACACCCGCGGCTGCCGCCACCAAGTCAGCAATGCCATCCTCCGCCTTCGCCACGCCGCTTTTCTCCAGGGAGCGGATGACTTTCTCCAGCGCGGCCAGCGGCACAGGAGAAAGTGTCAGGTTCAGTTTGCGAACGTCATCCAGCCACGCCTGAGCCGACCGCACACGAGCCACGAGCGCCTGCTCTGCGGTGTGTCCGCGTGCTTTGAGTTCACTGATCTGGCGCTCCAGTGATTGATTCTCCTGCCGGAGGTGCAGATAAAGTTTTCCATCAGGCGATTCACCAATGAGGCTGCTCAGGCGCAGCCGATTTTCCTCCGCCTCGGTGATTTCGCGGGTCAGTCGTTCCAGTTCCTCACGCTCGGCAGCATTCTCCAGTCGCAGACGATCCAAGGCGGCAGATTTCTCAGCACGGATGCTCTCGGCGTGTTGCACTCGGAATTCATGCTCCACATAATGCGTCACCACCTTCTCCCGAAGTGCCTCGCGGTGGTTGTCGAACAGCGTGCAGATTGTTTGGAGCCGCTGAAGCTGCTCGCGCAGGCGCACGAGTTCCGCTTCATACTGCCGATAGGCGCGATAGCTGGAAGTCACGCCGCTGATGTCTATGACCTCGGACGGCAGGATGTGCTCGCGGCAGAAGTCATTGAAGCGGCTGCGGAAGGTGAACGACATGGCCATCGGCAGCAGCCGGTCCATGACGGCGCGGTCGAAGTTCAGGTGCGACGGAAACGCCATATCGCGCCGGTAGTCATCCATGTGCTTCTCGTAGGTGCGTCCGGCGCGGGCCTCCACAAGAGCCTGAAAAGCAGCGAGCGACAGCGGTTTGCGTTCGGCATCCAGAAAGTCGGAGCGTCCGAGCGAGCCGGTGCAGAAGAACGGCGTAAGATGCCGCGGCGAATTCTCAGCGGCACCGGCGAATTCAATGCGCAGCCCCCATGTCTCGACGTTTTTCCCGCCGGGCCATGTGAACTCCAGCGCGATGTAAGTGATCGCGCCATTGGGTCGCATGTATTGTGGCGTGCCTGCGTCCTCCTCTTTCGTGTCGCCGAGACAATATCCTTTCAGTGTGCGCCCGGAGGTCTGACCGGTGGCCGCCTTGTTGAATCCGTAACGCGCCTTCTCCGTTCCGAGCAGCACCGCCAGCATGAGATCCATGAGTACCGACTTCCCCGAGCCGGAAATGCCGGCCAGCAACAGATTCCCCGCCACCGGCAGGCTGTCGCAGTAGCCGTACCAGTTGATCGCATGGATTTTGCTGAGGCGAATCTGGCGGCTCATGGGGTCTCGGTGGCTGGGGTTTCTTCGCTAGCATCATCGGTAAAACTCCGCGCGTGCCGTGCCCAGTCCTCCAGGTCCTGGAACGGAATGACGCGGCGCAGAGTGGGCCAGATTGTGATGGTGGAGTGCTCGAATGGATCAGCAACTTCCCAACGGATAAGGTTCTTTCGCTGTGCGAGGGCGAGGATTTCCCGTAGGCGGGTGTGGCTTGGCATGGACTTGCGCAGCGGCTCGA
>JANNVM010000991.1:0-1759 GCA_031414455.1 Verrucomicrobiota bacterium | reverse complement strand
CATCATTCCGAGCATCTGCTCTAGAGGCACATCAAATCCCGGCGGTCGCTCCGGCACGCGAACCAGCAGGTGAAAGTGATTCCCCATCAGGCAGAACGTGAGAATCTCCACCTGATGGAACGCAGCGAACGCCCCCATCATCGAGCGGAAGACCGCGCGTTCCTCATCGCCGAAGACTTTCCGCCGGTCCACGAATCGGGAAACGACATGATATACGCCGGTCTGCGAACCGGTGCCGGGATGCGAGAATACGCGAGTCTTGGCCATAGGATTTGGGAGGTTGATTCAGGAGAAGAGCGTCGGCAAGTAGCCGGGAACCGACAGATCGTCAACGACTTCTTCATTTACTGGTGTGGCCTGTTATATTCTACGCCGCAAGGAGCACGAGATGCACCTGATCAAGCGACACGATTTGGACGCCCTTCGGGGCCATGCGCCCAAAGGCCGCAAGGTCATCATCGCCTACGACCGGGTCATTCTCGACTATCAATTCTGGCAAAAAGCCAAAGACACTGCGGGACTCTATTTTGTTTCCCGCCCCAAGTCGAACACCGCACTGATGCGCTGCGGCTTCCTGCCCTTCGACAAGGAGGATCCGGCAAACGCCGGGGTCATCAGCGATGAACAGGCCGCTCCGGCAGGCACCGGAAAGATGATCCGCCGCATCACCTGGCAGGATCCGGATACGGGCGAAGAGTGGCAGTTCCTCACCAATGAAATGACTCTGGCACCCGGCCTCATCGTTTTGATTTACCGCCGCCGGTGGGATATCGAAAAGGTATTCGATGAATTCAAAAACAAGCTCAACGAAAAGAAATCATGGGCCAGCAGCGTCGCGGCCAAAGCGGCTCAGGCCAACTTCATGTGCCTGGTCCACAATCTGATCGTGCTCTATGACCATGAATTGGAAAAGGAAGGCATCCGCAATGAGCCCGAGATCAAACGCCGCGGACAGCGGCTCACCGTCCGGACGGAAGCCGTCATCAAAGCGGAGCGCCAAATGCCGTCGATCATTTCCGGCGTCCTGTGGGCCACCCAGCGAAGCGTCAAACTCATCCGATGGATTCGAAGTTTGCTCTGGATCAACATGCCCCTGCCTCAAATGCACGCGTCCCTGCGCGGGCTCTACTCGGAACTATGACTGGAATACCGCACACCGTTGCTTCTTCATTTACTGGTGTGGCCTGTTATATTCTGTAGATCAGGGCGATTAAGCTGGCCATGATGCGGCAGGGACCTGTTTTTTGGGTGGTGAGCCGACCGAAGGGAGACCGCCTGCCTGATTTCCTCTGACGAATGCAGGCAACCCGCACCACCCCCATTGATTTTTGATCTCATCGATGATGTTTTCGGCATCGGCCCGCTCCCGGTAATGCTTGACGCTGGCGGCATTGGGGAAGCCTCCCGCGCGTTCTTCGCTGGTCACGAGCACGGCGATGCGGCCGCTCCACGGACAGGGTTTGGCGTCCCACCCTTCGCCCTCGGCGAGCGGGGGGTCGAGGTGGTTTTTCCGGCGGCGCTTTTGGGCTCCCACCGGAGCCACGGCGGGGGCTTCGCGCACGAGGATGACGCGCCGCTGCCGGCTCCAGCCATTGAGCTGGAGCACGCTTTCCAGGCTCTGCCGCCCGTTCCCGGCTTCTTCCCAGTGGCTCTGGCGCATGCAGAGCTGGACGAGGCGTTTGACGTTGAGGGTGTGCTTGAGTTTGAATAAATAGGGCACGCCGCGTTCTTCACACTGGCGTATAATGACTTCGTTTCC
>JANNVM010000990.1:0-2139 GCA_031414455.1 Verrucomicrobiota bacterium | reverse complement strand
GCGAAGACGCGGCCCGGATGCGCCAGAGCAGCCCCTTTGCGTTGCTGATGCCGCAGGAGAAGCGGCGGGAGATTCTCAAACGATATGAAGCGCGCCGACCTCGAACATATCCTGCGGGCGTCTAAAGGAACGACGGGTGAGGAGCACTTCATCGTCATCGGCAGCCAGTCGGTGCTGGGGAAGCATCCGGATGCGCCGCGGGAGTTGATGCAGTCCATGGAACTGGACCTCTATCCGCGGGACCGCCCGGAATTGAGCGAAGCCATCGAGGGCAGTCTCGGACGGTATTCGCTCTTCGATCAGTCATTCGGCTACTACGCTGACGGCGTGGGACCGGAAACATCCGTGCTGCCCGCCGGCTGGGAATCGCGCCTCGTGCCCGTGTGCAGTGAGAACACCGGCGGAGCGACGGGCTGGTGCCTCGCGCCCTGTGACCTCGCCATCGCGAAACTGGCCGCGGCCCGCCCCAAAGACATCACCTTCGTGCGGGTGATGCTGAAGCATCATTTCATCCGGCCCGGTGAAGTCGAGCGCTTGATTGATACCTTTGAGGACGCCCTGCAGCGACGGCAACTACAGGATGCCTTCGCCATATGCCGACGGGCTCAGTGACTGGTCGCTCAATCATGGGAGAGCGGCAGTGTGCCGCCGAGATCAACCAGAGTCAGGAATGCCAGTAGCATGACTGTGAGACCGACGCCCCCTCACAATTGGCGAGGGAAATCTTCGCCCTGGTCACTGGGAGTGGCGGGCTGAGGCCGCCATTTATCGTTGTCACTTCAGCTTTTCGGCCTCCTTCAGCAACTCGGTATCGGCGCGCATCTGGCCAAAACCCAGATAGCGATTGTAGTACTCGTCCATGATCTGATCGCTGACGGTCTCTTTGAGATGCTCCAAGTAATCGACCTGCCCGGACAACGCCTCCAATTTATTGAGCCGCTCGTCGGTCATTTGTTTCAATATGCCAGCGGCCAGGAGACCGGAGCCGACTTCCAACTCCGTATCATCGGGAATCTCTGCCAGCAGGGCGGCTGTCTGGTTGGCAATTTCCAACCCACGCATAATCCCAGGGGGATGCCCCAGCGCAAACTTATCCAGGGTACGGAGCCCGAGGTTGGTCAGTTCGAGATATCCGGCCTCATTGCCAGCGGCTTTGGACTCGGCCCGTTCTTCCGTGAGGGCATTCATTATGTCCCCGATCATTTGGTCAATGGCGGGAGCCCCGGGATTTGCGTCGAGAGCCGTCCGCACCGCGTCCCCGGGGCCAATCCCAAGGCGGAGTGCGACATCGTGCGCCGCCTTGACGCGCCACGCCACGTGATCGTCACGGGCCCCGCTCTTGGCAGACGCCTCGCGCAGGGCCGCGATCGCCGCGGAGCGGTTCGGTTCGGGACTGTAGTCCCACTTTTTCGTCAGGAGCGTCCAAGCATTCAGATAGTGGACATCCGGATTATCCGATTCTTCGGCCAACAGGCGGACGATCCACGGCCACGCCGGCTCGCGTCCATATTGGAGCAGTGCCCTCCAGACGCCCGGATCGTCGGGGAACCTCCTCCGCGCCTCATCGAGGAGTCTATTGTCCTGGGTGAGATCGAAAAGGATGATGAGGTTTTCAGCATCCCGTCCGCGAGCGTTGAGCCACTGCTCGCCGCGCTCGGCGAGAGTGCGGCGGAACTCATCGGTGCCATATTTCGGCCACGTGACCGCCGCCCCATTGCCAGTCACCAGTGCCGCGGGGGCCATGCCTTTCCCCGCCGTGCGCGGCGTGGCCTCCGGCTCCCTGGTCAACAAATACCAGCACAGGATGGCGGCGACCGCGGCGGCGGTGAGGCCTAACCTGCGCAGGGGTGGCGGATTCATGGCAGGAGGATGCGCGCGGAGCCGGGGGCCGCAAATTGATTCTGTCCGCCGGTGCGGGGTGAGTGGCGGGATGAGGCGCGGAAAGAAAAGTGGTTTCAAACATTCCCAAAAGCAGCGGGATCTTGCAGCGTATCGTAATTCCCTTCTCCCCATGAAATACGCTATCCTCCTTGTTTCGCTGTTCGCGGTGTGCCGGTCCCGCGCTGATCTGGTCACTACCTTCGATGAAGCGACGCTGCCGGCGGCGGTGCTGCTGGATATCCCCAATGCGACGCTGGG
>JANNVM010000989.1:0-3010 GCA_031414455.1 Verrucomicrobiota bacterium | reverse complement strand
TATTCATAGATCGCTTCGCCGCGGCGGTAGAGTTTGAAAAGTTGATAGCCGTCCGCAATTTCCTCCAGCATTTCGCCGCAGCGCGTGCAGGACTGGAACGGCCGCTCCTCGTATTCGGAATGGAACTCGCGGGGGATGTCGAAAGAGGAGCGGGGCATGGCGATAGCGTTTGGCGGAAACCGGCTTATGAGACGGTATGATGACGATACCTTCTCTGCGGCGCAACACCCTCGTGGCTGCATTTAGTCTTTCTCTCTCCGCCAGTGCCGGCACCTGGCCCGTGTGGCGCGGCGATCCCGGCATGACGGGCATGGCGCAGGAGTCGCTGAGCTTTCCGATGTCGCTGGCGTGGAAATTTCAGGCCGCCCAGCCGGTGAAGGCCACGGCGGTGAGCGATGGCGAGCGGTTTTACATCGGGGACGCCAAAGGAAAGTTTTACGCGCTCGGCGCATCGGACGGCAAGCCGGTGTGGACGTTTGAGGTGCCGAAGGACAGCATCGAAGGCAGTGCTCTCCTCGCAGGCGGTCAGGTGATCTTCGGCACGCTAGAGGGTACCGTCTATTGCCTGGATGCCGCGACGGGGAAGGAGACGTGGAAGTTCAAAACCGAAGGTGAAGTCCGCGCGGCGCCGAATGTGTTCGAGCGCAAGGATCAGCCGCCGCTCATTCTGATCGGCAGCTACGACGCCAACCTGTACGCGCTCAATCTCAAGGACGGGACGAAAGTGTGGAACGTGGAGACCGGCAACTACGTCAACGGCAGTGCGTCGGTGGTGGAAGGCATGACCGCGTTCGGCGGCTGCGACGGGTTCGTTTATTTCATCAACGCCGCCGACGGCAAGGAAGCCGGCAAAGTGGAAATCAAGAATCCCATCGCGAACACGGTCGCGTCACTCAACGGGCTCGCCGTGCTCGCGCACTATGGATTCGAAGTTGTGGGGCTCGATGCGAAGGCATTCAAAGCCAAGTGGGTCTATAACGAGCGCGAGTTCGAATACTTCGCGTCGCCTGCGGTGACCAAAGACGGCTTGGTTTTTGCCGGTGACCGCGGGAAGCGCCTTCATTGCCTGAATGCCGCCGACGGCACGGAGAAGTGGGCCTTCCGCACGAAGGGACGCGTGGACAGTTCACCGGTCGTCACCGGCGGCCATGTCGTCTTCGGCAGCGACGACGGCAACGTCTATGCCGTGAGCACGAAAGACGGCGAGCAGGTGTGGAATTACGAAATCGCTCAGCCGGTGCAAAGCAGCCCGTGCATCGCCGGCGGCCGGCTCGTCATTGGTGCGGACGACGGAGTGATCTATTGCTTCGGTGAGGAGAAAAAGTGAGCGGAGGTGGATCCGTGACATTCGTGAACAACATTGCCCTCACCTCTCGACCCCGACTTACGCGAACACTTCCGTCACCGGCTTGCCTTTATTTCCGACGGTGAACGGCCGGCCGCTGGGGCTTGTCACGACTTTCTCAATCGGCAGTCCGCAGGCTGTGGCGACGGTCGCATGGAGGTCGCCGACGGTGACGGGATTGCTTTTCACTGTGCCGCCGGTTTCGTCGCTGGCGCCGTGGACGCAGCCGCGCTTCGCGCCGCCACCGGCGAGCACGCAGGAAAAGACGAGCGGGTGGTGACCGCGGCCGCTGCCGTCGAACGTTGGTTTTCTGCCAAACTCCGTGGCGACGACGACCATGGTGCTGTCGAGCAAGCCGCGGGAATCAAGATCGCTGATGAGCGCGGCGAAGGCGGAGTCGAATTCCGCGCAGCGGTCCTCCAAGCCGCCTTCGATGTCCGTGTGCATGTCCCAGCCGCCGCTCTCAACTTCCACATAACGCACGCCGCCTTCGACGAGCCGTCTCGCCAGGAGGCAACCCTGACCGAATCGGTTCTGGCTATACTTCGCCCGCAGGCCGGCGGATTCCTTGTCCAGATCGAAACACTCGAGGTCCTTGCCTTTCATGAGCCGCAGCGTGCTTTCATAGAATTCGTTGTAGGCGGCGACGCTGCTGTTTTTTACTTTGTCAGTGAAATTGCGGTCCATATCCGCAAGCAGCGCGAGGCGTTTGTCCACGGTGGCAGCGTCTGCTTTGGGGCGCGCGTTGTTGAGTCCCTCGTTGGGATCGAGGATCGGGAGCGGACTCATGGTGGCGGGGAAGAATCCGTTGCCGTGATTCGATGGCCGATTGATGCACACGCTGCTCGGCAGCGTCTGGTGACTCGCGCCGAGGTAATGCTGCGCCCATGCGCCGAGTGTGGGATGCACGATGGTGCCGCGTTTTTCAAAACCGGTGCGCATCAGGTAGCGGGCGGATTCATGGACGCCGACTTTGGCCGTCATGCTGCGAATGACGGTGATCTTGTCCGCGATTTTGGCCGTCTCCGGCAAAAAGGAAGTGACCTGGAAGTCAGCGCTGGTCTTGATGGCGTCGCCCGGGCCTTTGGACGGGCCGGTTTTGGGGTCAAAGCTGTCGATCTGACTGAGTCCGCCGTTGAGTTGGAGCATGATGACGGCCTTCGCTTTGCCGAAGCCAGGAACGGCGACAGGCTTGCCTTCCTCTGCACGCAGACTTTGACCTGGCAGGAACGGCAGGATGCTGAGGCCGAAGGCGCTTTTGGCGAGGTGCTCGACGAACGAGCGGCGGGAGATTTCGTGGAGTCGGAGCAGATCGGATTTCATAGCGTAGAGTGGGCTTCCAGCCCACCGGTTGATGGATTGATGAGTTGATACGGGTGGGCCGGGAAGCCCACACCGCGGTTACTGAATGAAGAGGAATTCGCGCGAGTTGAGCAGCACCCACGCGATGTCGGCGATCGCGAGGCCGTTGTTCAGGGCGGCGACGGATTTGTCAGACTCTGCTGCGGTCGGCTGCCGGCCGAGGAAACTCAGGTAGAGCGCGGCGGTTTTTTCTGCGGGAGTCGCGGATTTCACGGCGGCTGCGATTGCGGTGGAGCCGACGGTGACAACGTCCTGCACCGGACCGGTCATGAGTTGGAGCATCTGCGGCACGCTGCCGTCGGT
>JANNVM010000988.1:0-2788 GCA_031414455.1 Verrucomicrobiota bacterium | reverse complement strand
TTTACAACTTGCGGCAGTTGCGGTGAGGAGGAATGTGAGGCCTGAGAACCGCCGGCGATCAGTGAAAAAGAAAGGGGGCATGACAAGCGGAGGTTGATGTGACGGGTAGAGAACCACGCGGGGTCCACTTTCAACGACATTATATATCCCTAGCGGACTGCGGCAAGTCGGGCAAGCTGTTCACCGAACCGGGAATTTCGCCAATGTCCGGCCCGCGGCGGCCACCGCGACAGCATTCAGCATTTTTCAACTCAGCCGCGGTACGCCGTCGTCGTCGGGATTCGGCAGGAGCAGGCCGCGTTCGACGAGGAAACGGTCGAGGTCATTGAGTGTGTGTTCGTAGAGGCGCACGTCGAAGTTGAAATTGAAGAATCCGTGGCCCTGGCCCTGATAGGGAAGGAGGCGGCACAGGTTGCGGCGCCACCAGTTCTTTTTGCGGAAGCGCACACTGTGCTCGAACGGAACCACGCGGTCGGTGGTGCCGTGAATGATCAGCATGGGAGGCAGCCGGCGGCGAACGTGGTGCATGAGACTGGCGCGCCGCGCGGATTTCTTGTCAGGGAACCGTTCGCTGAAAATGCCGTTCACGCTGGTGTCGAGAATGGGGCTGAAGAGGAGGAGGGCGTTCGGCTGGCAGGGCACGTTTTTGTCGTCCTCCGGATCATCACCGTCACGCAGCATGGCGGCGGAGAGGATCGCGTGGGCGCCGGCGCCGGCACCGCAGCCGGCGACCTTTTGCGGATCAATGTCCAGATCTTTGGCATGGGCGCGCACCCAGCGAACGGCCGAACGGGCATCCTCTGCTGCCTGAAACGGCGTGCAGCCGGGGAAGCGGGCGGTGACACGATAGTCAATGAGAATCCCGGTCATGCCGCGGCTGGCCAGGTACATGGCGTGCGGCGCGAATTGACTGACAAGTCCGTTGTCCCAGGTGCTGCTGCAGAAGAAAAGCATGGCGGGCCGGCCGGACGACGGCGGGGTGTCTCCATGAGCGCGGAAGACGTAGGCGCCGAGATCCTGTTCGTTCACTGTCTTGTAGGCGTAGCCCTCGGCCTGCTGGAGCAGTGCATAATTACGGTCCAGCACATCCGGTGTGCGGGTTGGCAGAGTCGTGCGCTGGCTGAAGTAAAATTCCTGCATGGGCATGTCGCGTTCTGTCAGGGCAGGACGCAGGAGGCGTGCCTTTCTATGGGGAAGCAACGGGACCCGCAACTGGTTTTGCGGGTTCCGCGGACGCGGCGGAACGAAAATCACCGGCAAAAGCGGTGACGGCCGCGGCCACGGCCTCTGGTTGATCGAGGTGCGCGCGGTGCCCGGCATCCGGAATCACGGCGTGGCGCGCGTGCTTCAGCAGGGTACACGACTCCGCTGCGAGGGCGGTAAATTTTTCATCCAGACCGCCGGTGAGCCAGAGCACGGGGCAGGTGACGGCCCCAAGCCGCGCGCGCAAATCCGCCTGGCGGGCGAGCGACCATGCATCGGTGGCGCGGGCGATTTCGTGCCGCCAGGTCTCGACGAGCCGCTGGTCCGTGGCGGGCACGGTTTCGCCGGCGAGCACCGGCTGAGAATTCCACGCGGTCATGACGTCCGGCCATGGTTCGCGGAGAAAGCGGACCGCCCATGCCTGGTCCTGCACGAGCCTTGCGTTGCGGTCTTCAACGGTGCGCAGTCCGGGATGCCCGGAAATCAGGATGGCGGCGTCCCAGAGCTGCGGCTGTTGGGTCAGGGCGTGGAGGGCGAGGCGTGCGCCTAGCGAGTAGCCGAGGAGAATGCGCGGACAGTGAGCGTCGCGGGAGGCCATGGCGTTGAGATGAGCCGCGAATCCGTCCAGCGTGGCGGCTTCCGGAAAATCAGTCAGGGTGCGCCAGAGATGCCATGCCTGAAACGGCTGGCCCGCGGCGCGCAGCAGCGGCATGAGGTCGTCCGGAAGTCCGGCGTTTCCGTGGAGTGCGTGAATCATAACCAGATTTCCTTTTCCGCCTGCGCCCATGCAAGCCAGAATTCTTCTGTCTGGGCGGCGTCAGGATAGAGTTCTATGACGGCGTGATCAGCCAGGGCGTCGAGGCCGCCGGGAATGTCGCCGCCGCCGCTGCGGTGATCCATGCGCCACATCTCCGCCCAGCCGCGGAGACGGATGTCGTGAGGGTTTTCCATCAGCGAACGCTCGCGTTCGTTGAGGCCGCGCAGCGACGGCAGCCGTGAGAAGATTTTCCCGCCGCCATTCTGGATGACGACGAACCGTCGCTTTCCCGCCGATAACTGCGGAAGCATCCACGGGGCGGAAAGGTCATAGAGCGCCGTGAGATCGCCGGTGATGCACCAGGCCTCCTCTTGGTCCGCCGCGATGCCGAGAAACGCGCTGAGATTGCCGTCAATGCCGTTCGCGCCGCGCAATACATGCACGCGGTGCCCGCGGCCGTACTCGGCACAGAGATTCCATTCACGCACCGCGAGACTGTTGCCCGTAAAGACCGTCGCGCCCTGCGGGATGACCTGCGAAAGGCGACGGAAGAGCGCGGGCTCGGCGTTGGGAAATTGTGTGAGGAGTTCACCGAGCCGGGTATAGAGCGCGGCGTCGCGGGCGAGGAAGTCATCGGCCGGCACAACCGGCTGGTGCCTGGAAAACTGAATGGCTTCGCCGAATTCGAGCATTTCCGCTGCGGCGGCGAGCCCGGGATAGTCATTCCGCGGGCACGAACGCACCTTGATTTCCCTCCGGCGTTCCAAATCGCGCCAAAAGCGCACGGAGGGAACCCCTCCAAACCTGGAAATTAGAGTCAGGGGCAAG
>JANNVM010000987.1:0-10630 GCA_031414455.1 Verrucomicrobiota bacterium | reverse complement strand
GCCGGCGGCACCGCCAGCCAGCAGCTCCTTAGCCCGATCACCGTCTCGCTCAGCCCGCGCGAGTATGATTTCCTCCGCCCTCATTTGAAAACCCTGCGCCTCATGGGCGTCGGCGCTGAGGACTTCGGCTCCAACACCATCCTCATCGACAGCCTTCCGCCATTCTACACCGGTGACGGCGATGCGCCTGCTCTCATCAGTGCGCTCATCGCTGACCTCCAAAACGCCGGCGACCGGGCCCCGCAGCGCCGCCTCGACGACGAAGCCATTGCCGCCGCCGTCGCCCGTCAGGCCGCCCGCCTTCAGCCGCCCGCGGGCATCGCCGGTGTTATTGCGCTAGTGACCCGTCTCCTCGCCTGTGACATGCCCTACTGCTGCCCCGGGGGCCATCCCACACTTATCCAGATCAGCTTCCAGGAACTCGCCCGCAAGTTCGGCAAACGGTGAGAAGGCGGCGGCACCCTAACGGGTCAAACAATTCCTGCGCATGCAGTGTCGTCCTCTCAGCCCGGGAACGTCATGATCAGGAATCGGTATCTTCGCCCGCCTTCGCGTGGACTCAGGCTGCCAGTGATCCTGTCAAAGCCCCCGGTTCTTCCCGTTGAAAACCCCGCTGCCGCCTCCATCATGCCCTCATGTCCGCCGCGACCGCTCCAGCGTCAACCATTCCCAGGAAGCCCCTCCGCGAGCGTTCCGCAGCGGTGAGGGGCGATCTGCCGTTTCCGATTCCTGCACCAGGGGAGGCGGCCTTCGTGGGCTATGGCAACTGGGATACTTACCTGATGCTGGACGGCTTGATTGGCAGCCGGAGCATACGGGTGCGCTACAATGCAGGCATCATCGAAATCATGAGCATTTCCCCTCTCCACGAAAGGCTGAAGACCAGGCTGGGCCGATTCCTTGAAGCTTTCTGCGATCACATCGGCAAGCGTTATGAAATGCTGGGTTCCGCCACGCAGGCACAGGAAGGACGGCGCGCGGCGGAGCCGGATGAGTCCTATGCGTTTGGTCCGGGGGAGACTGACAAGCCCGACCTCGCCATCGAAGTGGCGTTGAGCAGCGGGGGAATGGATAAACTGTCCCTCTGGGCCAGCCTGGGCGTGCCGGAACTGTGGGTCTGGCAAAATGGAGCGCTGCATGTGTTTCAATTGCAGGATGGCAGGTATGCGCCGGCCACGGACAGCAGCTTTCTGCCAGGGTTTCCATTTCACTTTCTCCCGGAGATTCTCGAAATGAAAAATGGCTCTGAAGCGGTGCGCGAATTCCGCCGCCGTCTCGCTGACGGCAAGTGATGGGCCTGTGTGCCACCCTCGCCCGGTTCCCTCCGCGCCGCGGCAGAATTCCCTTCTCCTGGCAACCCCGGGTAGCCCTCGTTCCCCGGGCGACCCGGGGCGGTTCATGGGGAACCGGTTTGCGGTTCGTGAACGGGTAGACCTGAATAGTTGCCTTTTGAGAACACCACCTCCCTGCCGCGCAGGCTGCCGGTGATGTGGTCGCCGTCCTTGAATTTGCCGTCGAGCATTTCGAGGCTCAGCGGATCGAGGAGGTGTTTTTGGATGGCGCGTTTGAGCGGGCGGGCGCCATAGACCGGATCGTAACCCTGGTCGGCAATGTGGCGCAGCGCCTCATCGGTCAGGGTGAGATGAATGTTTTGCTTCGCGAGGCGGGTGATGACGCGCTGGAGCTGGATCCTGACGATGGCTCCGAGGTCTTCATCGCTGAGGCGGTCGAAGAGGATCGTTTCGTCCACGCGATTGAGGAATTCGGGGCGGAAGTGTTTGCGCAGGGCCTCCATGACGCGGGCTTCGGCCTGCTCCTTGTTCATGTCCTCGGTGAGGTACTGGCTGCCGATGTTGCTCGTCATAATGAGCACAGTGTTCTTGAAGTCCACGGTGCGGCCCTGACCGTCAGTGATGCGGCCGTCATCAAGCACCTGGAGGAGCACGTTGAAGACGTCAGGGTGGGCTTTCTCCACTTCGTCGAAAAGCACGACGCTGTAAGGCCGGCGGCGCACGGCTTCACTCAGCTGGCCGCCCTCTTCATAACCAACATACCCGGGAGGCGCCCCGATGAGCCGGGAGACCGCGTGCTTTTCCATGTACTCGCTCATATCAATGCGGGTCATGGCGTTTTCATCGTCGAAAAGAAATTCGGCGAGCGCTTTGGAGAGTTCGGTTTTGCCCACACCGGTGGGGCCGAGGAAGAGGAACGATCCGATGGGGCGGTTCTCGTCCTGGAGTCCGGCGCGGGCCCGGCGCACGGCATTGGAGACGGCTTTGACGGCATCGCCCTGACCGATGACGCGGGCGCGCAGGCGTTCCTCCATGTGAACGAGCTTGGCGCGTTCGGCCTCCTGGAGGCGGGAGACGGGAATGCCGGTCCAGGCCGCGACGACGCGGGCGATGTCTTCGTCAGTGACTTCCTCGCGCAGGAGTTGGTGCTCCGTGCGCGGTGCGCGGTGCTCAGTGCTCTCGTCCGATAACTGCTTCTCCAGATTGGGAATGAGGCCATACTGGATTTCGCCCGCCCTGCCAAAATCCCCGCGCCGCTGTGCCTGCTCCTGTTCGGTGCGCAGGCGATCTATTTCCTCCTTCACCCCGCGGCTGGCCTGCACCGCTTCCTTTTCCTTCATCCACTGCGCTTTAAGCGCTCCGGACTTTTCCTTAAGATCGGCGACTTCCCTGTCGAGCCGGGCGAGCCGTTCGCGGCTGGCTGGGTCCTTTTCCTTTTTCAATACCTGACGCTCCATCTCCCGCTGCATGATGTCGCGTTCGATGACATCAATTTCCGTGGGCATGGAATCGAGTTCGATTTTGATGCGGCTGGCCGCTTCGTCCACAAGGTCAATGGCTTTGTCAGGGAGGAAGCGGTCGGCGATGTAGCGATGGCTGAGAGTGGCGGCGGCAATGAGCGCGCCGTCCTGAATGCGCACGCCGTGGTGGACTTCATAGCGTTCCTTGAGCCCGCGCAGAATGGCGATCGTGTCCTCGACGCTGGGTTCGCCAACGAGCACCGGCTGGAAGCGGCGCTCCAGCGCGGGATCCTTTTCGATGTGCTTGCGGTATTCATCCAGGGTCGTCGCGCCGACGCAGCGCAGTTCGCCGCGGGCGAGTTGAGGCTTGAGCAGATTGCCGGCATCCATCGCGCCCTCGGCTTTGCCGGCACCGACGATGGTGTGGAGTTCATCAATGAAGAGAATGATTTGGCCTTCGCTGGAGGTGACTTCCTTGAGGAAAGCCTTGAGGCGTTCCTCAAATTCGCCGCGGTATTTCGCACCGGCCATCATGCCGCCGAGGTCCATGCTGATGACGCGTTTGTTCTTGAGAGAATCCGGCACGTCACCGGCGACGATGCGGCGCGCGAGGCCTTCGGCGATGGCCGTTTTGCCCACGCCAGGCTCGCCGATGAGCACCGGGTTGTTTTTCGTGCGGCGGCTGAGCACCTGCATGACCCGGCGGATTTCCTCGTCGCGTCCGATCACCGGATCAATCTTCCCCTGACGGGCGCGGGCGGTGAGGTCGGTTCCGTATTTCTCCAGCGTCTGGTATTTGCCCTCAGGTTCCTGATCGGTGACTTTTTGCGAACCACGAACCGCTTTGATGGCGGAGATGATTTTGTCATGTGTTAGTCCCGCGGCTTTGACGATGGAGGAAAGTTCACCGGGCTTTTTCGTGAGGGCGAGCAGCAGGTGTTCCACGCTGAGGTATTCATCCTTGAGCGACTTCTGCTGGTCCTCGGCTTCGGTGATGAGAATGCGGAGATCGTTCGACATCCCAAGGCCGCTTGAGCCGGAAACGCTGGGCTGTCGGCTGAGGTGTTCGGTGATCTGCGATTTGAATTTCACACCCAACTCCGCGCCGAGCGCCTTCTCGAGCAGGGGCATGGCGAGTCCGCCATCCTGTTCGAGGAGGGCGGAGCAAAGATGCGCCGGCTTCAGTTCCGCATGGCCCATCCGGGTGGCGAGGGATTGCGATGCGTTAAAGGCCTCGGCGGTTTTGTGGGTAAATTTCTCAGGGTTCATTGCGAAATGGAAAATCGTTGAATTGGTTTTGCGCAGGATGCGTGCCGCGGCCACCTGTGGCTCCAGGGCGTTCTATAGCAGAGGGTTGGCGAAACACGGAATCAGACTGCGGTTGGTCAGGGTGGCACACCCGGGGATATTTCGCCCATCGCGTGCGACTGAATGGCGCGATGGTTTTACGGCCCGGATTTTGTCGGATTCCGGTGCGCTGCGGTCTATTAGTCGGAAAGCCTCTGGGTTTCATGACGGTTTCTCCCCTCTCATCCGACCGGACCTGGCCGTCACCACCCGGGCCGGCGGGAACGATGGAATGCCCCCTGGATCAGAGCAACGTGCGTTCGATTACCCACCAGACCCCCGCCAGCGCGATCAGGATGGACCCGGGGATCACCACGTAATTTCGATAGGTGGTCGCATTGGAGATCCGCCAGGTGGCGATGAGGGCGGCCGCAATGATCGCCAATTGACCCAATTCCACGCCGACATTGATTCCCAGCAGTCCGACGACCAGTGAGGAAGTGGAGTCCAGCCGTACGGACATGGCACCGGCAAATCCGAGCCCGTGGATCAGGCCGAAGGCGAACACGATGAGCAGGCGCCAGTGGGTGTACTTCTGGTGGAAGATATTCTCGAGGGCGATGGCCACGATGCTGGCGGCGATGATTGGTTCGACGATACTTGCCGGGATCCTGACAATCCCCGCGGAGGCGAGCCAAAGGGTGAGCGTGTGGGCGACGGTGAAGGCGGAAACCTGGAGCAGGAGCGGTTTCCATTGTCGGGTCATGAGGAAGACCCCCAGGACAAAGAGGATATGATCCAGCCCGCGGGGAATGACATGGGTGAACCCGCGTTTGATCTCCGATCCAAAAAGCGAGAGCCAGTCACCCGCCTGCGCCTCCACGCCGACAGAGCCCGGGCTGCGCATTCCCGCTGCCGGGAAAATCCCCTGTTCGGTGAGGTCGAGTGTGAAACTGGTCTCACCAGGGAAGAGCACCGCGTAGCGCTCCACCTGCCGGCCGCCGATGAAATTGTTAAACATGACATTGAGAGGCGCGCCCATTTTTTCCGGAGTCATCGCGAGGGCCTCGATCCGATAGCCGGTCATGCCCGCGACCACGCGGGTCTTCCACGATCCGACAAGCACGGTCTCGCCGCCTTTCAGCAGAGTCTTGTCGTCGGTCTCGAACGGCACCCTGCCGTCGCCGAGTTTTTGGAAGTCCCAGACGAATGCCGGCTTCAGTTCGCCGACAGGATCGAAGAGGAACCGGAGCCGTTCCCTGACAAAAACATCCGCCTGTGCCTTCATCTTCTGCACCTCGTCGCCGGAAAGGCTCTCGATCTTTTCCTTCTGGAAATAATCCACTTTCTCGGGATCAGCCTCAAAGCATCGGGGATCCACCTCGACACGAATCTCGGCTCCTCCTCCGGTGTTGAAGTGGGCGCGGACGGGGAGGTCCGGCACCGGATGGGACCAGGCGGTGGCTGTGAAAGCCAGGACGAGGATGAGAGCCGCGAACGGAGTTCGGACGGGCGTGGAATGGCGGTGAGTCATGCGGCGCTGAAACGGGTGATCCGGGATTATTCCTCCCTGGTATCGGCAGCCTCGTAATGGAGTCGTGCCCGGGTCGCCAGTCTCGATTTGCGGAAAACGGGAATCGTTCGCGATTTCCGCCCCACCCATGCCAGCCGTGTTTCTTATAGCCCGCAGATCCGGTCGGCAATTTTAGTTGCCCGCGGGACGGAGCCCCGGAGAGTCGCTCGCAGGCAGAGGAATTCCCCTCATCCAAACCACAATCCCATTCCAATCCTAAATCCATGAAACATCTCCTAGCTCTTGCGGTCGCGCTCACCATGACGGGCGCAGCCCACGCCGGTTGCGGCATCAAGGTTCCGGTCACCGGCAAACTCGCCTCCTACGACAAGGAGAAGAAAGAACTCAAAATCGGCGAACAGGCCATCACCCTCGCGGCCGCGGCTAAGATTATCGGCGCCGACGGCAAAGAGGCCAAGATCGAAGATCTCGTGGGTAAAGAAGTCACCGTTTCCACCGACAAGCACAACAAGAAGGGCGAGTCGGTCACCGCGAAGAAGGCGGCCTGATTACGAATCCCGATTGGATTCAACACGCGAATCAAACGACTGTCACAGGCTGGCTTGGAGGATTGCGATCCTTCAGGCCGGTTTTGTTTGGCCGCACCCTCTGGCAGTGCCTCTTCGCAGCGTGACAGGGCTACAGCCTGATCATTGACCCTCTGTCCGTCTCACATCGCGTGCGACTGAATGGCGCGATGGTTTTGTTGGCTGCATTTTGTTGTCGGATTCCGGTGCGCTGCGGGCTATTGGTGGGAAAGCCATTGCATTTCATGACGGTTTCTCCCCTCCCCTCCGACTCCGAACTGCTCCAACGGTTTGTCAGAGTGAGTTGTGGCGCGGCCTTCCGTGAACTGGTGAGCCGCTACTCGGGCCTGGTGCTTGCGGTGGCCCGTCGCCGGACTTCGGGGAACTGGCACGCGGCGGAGGACATCGCGCAGAGTGTCTTCAGCGGACTGGCGCAGGAGGCGAAAAAAGTGCGGGGCGAAACGCTGGGCGCGTGGCTTTACCGGCGGACCCTTTTCGCCGCCGCTCACTGGTGTCGGAGCGAGCGCCGCCGGCTGACCCGGGAGTCGGTCGCCGTGGAACTGACCGGCACAAACCCCCAGCCCACGGGTATTCCCGAGGGCTTCGATGAGGCATTTGGCAGACTGCGCGAGAGAGATCAGCAGATGCTGCTCTGGAGATATGTGGAGGAACTCGACTATCGCACCATCGGCGCAAGTCTTGGAATCTCGGAGGACGCCGCGCAGAAACGTGCGGCGCGGGCGCTGGAACTGCTCCGCAGCAGTCTCGTCCGGCACGGTGTGCTGCGCAGCGCCAGCGCGCTGGCCGGGCTGCTCGTCGCCGCCGCGGGGCGCGAAACCGTCTCCGCAGCCACGCAGGCCCGCTGGAGCGCGGCAGCCACACAGAGCGCACATGCTGCGCCGTGGGCGATGGCGGGACTTGCGTTGCCCGCGCTTTGTCTCCTAACTGGAGTGGCATTGCCGGTGATGCTGATCCGTCCCGCGCCGGATTTGCGGCAGAGTCCGGTCACACAAACAGGCGCGGCGTCGGGTTTCATCGCGCAGAAGTCACTGACCAAACCTGCGAAACCACCGGTGGCCGCCGATCTGGCAACGCTCAAGGAGCTTGCCGTCAAAGGTGCTAACTCACCGCTGTGGATGGCGCGTCTGGATCGCGCGGTGAGCCGGCTGAGCAGCAGTGAGAGCCGCGCGCTCATGGAGGAACTGGGCTATCGCGAAGACAACTCGGGCACGAGGCCGCCGCCCATCATCCGGGAAAAAGTCGTCGCCCACTGGGCCGAGGTGGATCCCCGGGAGGCGGCAGTCAGGCTCAATCTGCGGGAGCGCGGAGTTGCCTATCGGGTGCTCGGTGCGGAGAACCTGGCGGAGGCCGAACAGATGATCGCCGCGCTGCCGGAGGAAGAGGCGAAACTGGAATCTACCGATTTTAAGTCTGCGCAATACGGCCTTTGGAAAAACGCGCTCTGTGGTCTGGCAGCGAAGAATCTCGCGTCGGCTCTGGAACAGATGCAGGGTGGAGTGGCGCGGCTGGAACTGGAATGGGGCGATCAACTGGAGACCTGCCTCTGCATAGATGCCGCGGAAACAAACCCGGAGCAGACCGCCCGCATCCTCGGGCAGCGTCTCAATTCCCCTGCGCAACCCTATCGCGCCACCGCGCTCAAAAACCTCGCCAAAACCAAAGCCCGTCTCGCATGGTCCATGATGGACGGGAATCCTCTGGAAACAGGGCCGCGGCGGGAAGTGGAGCAGGCCGTTTTTCAAGCCATACTGAAACAGGACAAGAAGGAAGCGGTGCGGCTCGCGCCTGTCATTCTGGGATCCCGCGCCGTTAGCCGGGCTCAAGAGTCCGCTGCGGCGCTCTATGCGGACGGATTCGAGTCCGCGTGGGCTCTGGCAGAAAAGCTGACCCATGCGGAATTCCGTGAAGCGCTGCTGTCGCAGCTTGGTTCCAGTCTGGCCCGGGACAAGCCGGAGGAGGCGATGAAGAAGTTTCGCCAGGACGATGCGAATCCAGCCTTCAGGGAATTGTGGTGGCAGGCGCTCTATCATCTTGCCGGCAAAGACCCGGCGGCAGTGATGGCGGTGAAGATCAACGATTCGACGAAGGCCAGCAGTCAGATTCAAAATATCGCCACCGCCCTTGCGCAGAAAGATCCTGACGCCGCGCAGCGCTGGCTGGATGCCCTGCCGGACTCATGCAAAGCGGAGGCTGAGAAGATCCGGTCCAACGTCGCGCAGATGCGCACGGATGCCGATCCCAAAACCAGAGCAGAGGAAGTGCTCACCCGCGGCGACGCGGCCAGCCAGGCCGCGGATCTGATGGCCGTGCTTCAGCAGTGGTATCTAAAAGATCCCGCCGCAGCGCGGCAATTCGCAGCAAGGCTGTCCGGGACGACGCGGGCCGCAGCGATGGCCGGAGTTCTCCAGGCGGTGGGGGTAAACACGCTGGAGGGTCTCGCTGCGGCCAAACCCATCCTGACTGAATTGGCCCAATCGCGCGAAAAGCTGCCGGCTGCGGCAGGCTATGCGGTTTCGCAGGTCGTTCAGAACTGGGTGCAAAGGGAGCCGGAACAGGCTTCGGCATGGATCAACGCTCTGCCGCGCGGGGCGGTCTTCGACCAGGCGGCCCGCGGGATCGCCGAAGGACTTCGACTAACCGATCCGCGGGATGCCCTCACATGGGTGACGGCCATCAGTGATACCGCCCTCCGCAACGGCATGGCCCAATGGATTCTCCAGGACTGGAGCATGGCGGATTCCGACGACGCGCGGGCCGCCGTGGAGGCGCTCGCCGTACCGGCGCAGGTGAAGTCCGCCTTTCTCAAACACATCCGCCCCACGCAATGAAGCTGCCCCCTTTCCGATCCCTGCAGCGTTCTGCCCTGGCGCTCTTTGCCGGTGCTATCGCAGGTCTGGGTTTCCGGCATTGTCAGAGCGGGCAGGCGGTGAGCCCGTCCGGGATGCAGGCTGCGGCAGGCACGCAGGAGCAATCGAACGTGACGCTCGCCGCCGCGTCGGATGCGCGCATTACCGCTGCGGCCAGGAAATGGTTCCGCTCTTTGGACAGCGCGGTGGAACACGGCCGACTCAAGCATCTGCTACCGGCGGAGATTGACCGCATCGAAGCCCTGACATCCGGCGAACTGGGCCTCTGGCTGGAGGAGGGCCGCAGGACCAAGGTGCCGCATCCACTGATGGACATGCTCATGGAGCGATGGGGTGAACTGGACAGGCCGGCCTTCGTGGCGTGGATCGAAATGCTGGGGAAGCAACCCCGGGTTCAGAGCGACATGTCGGTCAGCTATTTCGGCAACATGGAGCCATACCCGCCGGGCTTCACCGCCGCAGTGAATGTCCTCAAACGCCTTGATCCCGACGCCATCCCTCCGCGGGCGAACGGTATGATCGAATTCATGCCGATAGGGACTACTGTCAAAATACTCTCACAAAGCCCCAGGACCGTTGAACCTCCGAAACCCGACCTCGCCACGCTCAGTCCTGATGAGGCGATGCGCTGGCTGGCCTCGCATGTCGGCAATTTTCAGGAACTCAATGCGGTGGTAGATCGTCTCGCCAAAACAGACCTCGATACCGCGCTCGCCTGGGCTGAGGCCATGCCGCGCCATCTGCGGGAACGCCGGGAGGCGCTGCAGGCCATTCTCAGCAAAGGCGGTGAAGATGGCGAATGGCTGCTCCAGCATGTGCATCTGCTGTTGAAGGAGGACGACATGAAATACGCTCTCACCAATTCTTCAAAACTCTACGGCACCCCGGCGGGCCGGAAGTCCGTGATGGAATGGGCGCTGCAGCGCGAAAGAAAAGAGGAGCGCGCCGCAGGATTATCCATGCTGGCGGATCGCATGCCTTCGAATTCCCCGGAGGAAGCCGTTTCCCTGCTGGGCATGATCGGGGACCGGGCCGAGCGGGATCTTTACCTAACGGCGATGCTCAAACGGTTTGGCGGCCGCGACGACCGGGAAAAACTCCTGACGCTGATCGAATCCGAACCCGGCACCGGCCGCGAATCCTTTGGAGCCGCTTCCGCCGCGCAGCACCTCGCGGAGAAGAAGTCTGTGAAAGCGGCGATTGAGTGGGCGGAGTCCCTGCCTGCCGACGGCAGACGCGCCGCGGCCTATGCCGGTGCATGGTCGGCCTGGGCCCGTCAGGATGCGGACGCCGCGGCGGCGGCAGTGCTGGTTTTGCCCGCCGGCGCAGAACGCACCGCTGCGGCAGCCAGTGTGGCCGGAGTGCGCGGCGCGCGCTTTCCGCTGGAGGCATTGGAATGGTCGCGCACGCTCAGTCCGCCGGAGCGTGCCGGCATTCTCCCGATCCTGGCAGAAGGACTGAGGCAGCACCATGCCGGTGAGGCCCGGGAGGAAGCTGTGCAGATTCTCCGGATGCAGCCCGCCGCAGCGAACGAGCCGGCTTTTCAAAAAGCCGTGCTGGGCCTGATGCCCGAAACCGGCACTGCCTCCGGCACAAAAGCGGC
>JANNVM010000986.1:0-6709 GCA_031414455.1 Verrucomicrobiota bacterium | reverse complement strand
ATTCGCCAAAACCGCCCCCGGAGTATCGCACCCGATCCTGTCGGGTCTGGCGGCGGACGAATGGCCCACGGGCGGATCGCTCTACCGCAACTCACCCCTGCGCGGCGGCGCGCGGGTTCTCCTGACCGGACGAGCAGAGGGAGCCGAGAATATGGAGCCGGTGGCGTGGACCCACCAGTCGTCCGGCGGAGGACGAGTTTTCTACACCTCGCTGGGAGCGCCGGAGGATTTCGGGCGTGTGGAGTTTCAGCAACTTCTCCGCAACGCCATTCACTGGGCCGCGGGGCGTGACATTCCGGCGACTGGAGTCCCCGCGAAGTAAGCCGGACTCCATTCAGATACAGGTCAGGTCGAGGAACGCGGAGAACTTCCCTTGTCATCACGGAACCGGGCTCAATAGTCGCCCGCCCTATGGCCGAACTATCGAAAGCATATCAGCCCGCTGATGTGGAGGAACAATGGTATGCGCGCTGGCAGGAGGCGGGGTGTTTCACCGCCGATGCCGGCAGCGCCAAACCTGCCTACAGCATCGTGATACCTCCGCCGAATGTCACCGGCATTCTGCACCTCGGCCATGTCCTGAACAACACCCTCCAGGACATCCTCGCCCGCCGCGCCCGCCAGCAGGGAAAGGAAGTGCTCTGGCTCCCCGGGACCGATCACGCCGGCATCGCCACACAGACACAGGTGGAGAAAGACCTTCGCAAAACCGAAGGCAAAACCCGCCGCGATCTTGGACGGGAAAAATTCACCGAACGCGTGTGGGAGTGGAAGGAGAAATACGGCCACATCATTATCAGTCAGCTCAAGCGCCTTGGATGCTCGTGCGACTGGAGCCGCGAGCGCTTCACGATGGACGAAGGCTACAGCCGCGAGGTGCTGCGGGTCTTCACCGGTCTCTTCAAAAAGGGCATGATCTATCGCGGCCTCCGCATGGTGAACTGGTGCCCCGCCAGCCTCACGGCGCTGAGCGACGAGGAAGTCATCTCGAAACCGCAGAAGGGCAAGTTCTACACCATGCGCTACGAAGTGGTGGAGGAGCCCGGCCGGTTTCTCGAAATCAGCACCACCCGCCCGGAGACGCTCATGGGCGACACCGCGGTCGCCGTGAACCCATCCGATGAGCGCCATCAGGACTTGATAGGCAACCACGTCTGGCGTCCGTTTCCGCGGGAGGCCATCCCGGTGATCGGTGATGCCGCGGTGGACAAGGAATTCGGCACCGGCGCGCTGAAGGTGACGCCCGCTCACGACAAACTGGATTTCGAAATTGGCCAGCGCCATAACCTGCCGGTGCGCGACGTGCTCCACCCTGACGGCCGCATCAACTGTCCGGAATGCCCGGACCTCGACGGCATGGATCGCTTCAAGGCGCGCGTGAAGGCCGTGGAAAAGCTCGCGGAAATGGAAGCGCTGGTGAAAGAGGAGCCCTATCAAAACAACGTGGGCTTCAGCGAGCGCGCCGATGTGCCCATCGAGCCGCGGCTCTCGCTCCAGTGGTTCCTCAAATATCCGTCCCTGCCGCAGACCGCCGCCGCGGTGGAAAGCGATGCCATTACCTTCCGCCCGGAGCGCTGGAAGAAGACCTTCGCGCACTGGATGTCGAACATCCAGGACTGGTGCATCAGCCGCCAGCTCTGGTGGGGGCACCGCATTCCGGTGTGGTACCGCAAAGACAAGGCCGATGCCCTCAAGGCCGCGGAAACTCTCGACGTATCCCACCTCACCAGCGGCGATCTCCATGTGAGCCACGAGCCGCCCGCCGATCCCGAAAACTGGATCCAGGACGAGGACAGTATGGACACGTGGTTCAGTTCATGGCTCTGGCCATATGCCACGATGGACGACGCGACGCAGGCGAAGTTCTATCCCACCAGCGATCTCGTAACCGGCCCTGACATCATTTTCTTCTGGGTGGCGCGCATGATCATGGCCGGCTTCGAGTTCAAAGGCGAACTGCCATTCCACAATGTCTTCTTCACTTCGATCATTCGCGACAAACAGGGGCGGAAGATGAGCAAGTCGCTCGGCAATTCCCCCGATCCGATGGACCTCATGGCGAAGTATGGCGCGGACGGCCTGCGCTTCGGCCTGCTCCGGATCGCGCCGACCGGCACGGACGTGAAGTTCGACGAAGCGCAGATCGAAGAGGGACGAAACTTCGCGAATAAACTGTGGAACGCGGCTCGCTTCCGGCAAATGCAGGGCGGAGGAATCAGTGATCAGTGGTCGGTGATCAGTGGTCAGTCGCTGGCGCAGATGTCCGTGTTTTGCGTGGATTTATTGGCGAAATTGGACCAGTTGCAGGTGGAGTATGAGGTGGCGCTGGCGGACTACAGCTTCAATACGGCCGCGCAGTTGCTCTACGATTTTTTCTGGGGGAATTACTGCGACCGCTTTCTCGAAGCGGCGAAGACAGACCTCAACGCCGGCGATGAGACGGCGAAAGCAGCGACCCTGCGGGTGATGGATGCCGTGTATGGGCGCTACCTGCAACTGCTGCACCCTTACATGCCGCATGTGACGGAGGAACTGTGGTCCACCATGGGCTACGCGAAGGACGGCGTGTTCCTTGCCCAAACGCCGCTGGCAACGGAGCCGCTGCTCACCGGCGCTGACACCGCGCTGGTGGCGGATGCCCGGACGAAAGCCGGGACGGTCTATGAAACCGCCGGCCGCATCCGGAATCTGAAGGCAGCCTGCGGCCTCGCGTCGAAACGCGATTTAAACTTCGTCCTCAAGCCCTCCGGTCCCGCTCCGGATGCACTCCTCCCCGCCCTCCGCATTCTGGCAGGCGCCGGCAGCATCGCGGTGCAGCCGGATTTCACCAAAGGAAACAACACCGCCGGCACCCTCACTCCTCTCGGCGAAGTGTACCTCCCGCTGGAAGGCCTCATTGATATCGCCGCCGAGCGCGCCCGCCTTTCCAAAGAGCTGGAGAAAGTGCAGGCCGAAATCACGAAAGTGGACGCCAAACTCAGCAGCGAAACCTTCGTCAGTTCCGCACCCGTCGAAATCGTGGAGGAACACCGCCAGCGACGCGCCGACTGGAACGCCAAAGGCGGGCAGTTGGAGGAAATGCTGCGGAATTTGAAATAATCCGCGTGCGCTCATACCTGTTTAAGGCACCAGTGCCACGCTCTACCCTGTGCTAGCGATGACTCCCCTAACCTCCATTACCGGCCTGACGGCAGAAACTGCCGAACTGCTGTCCGCCACCGGCGTCCACTCTGCGGCCCACCTTGCCGGCCAGGATCCTGCCAGCCTGCACTCGCTGCTGGAGGTCCTCGCATGGCAGCGCGGGCGCACCTCGCTTACGCCGCCGCGCCATCATCTCGAACAGTGGATCGCGACCGCCCGCCTGCTGACGCCGCCGGAAGAGGTGGAAGCCGCCCGCATGGAGGGGATTCCTGAGGCGGTCACGGCCCCACCCGACACCCAGGCATGGATGCCCCCGGCGCTGCGCGCGGCTCAGGCAGCCACCGGCATGGAACAGCCGGATCCCGCGCCCGAAGGCGTCCACCGGACAAACGCCGCTGCGGAAAACCAATGGCGCAAAGTGGACCCCAGCCATTTTGCCACCGTTGACGCCTACAACGAAGGCCGCATCGGCGTCCAGCCGCTCTCCCGGGATTCCATTCACGATACCCCGGAGCCGCGCACAGCGGACAGCACCGGTGAAGGGGATCCATTTTCGGAGCCCTCGCGCCGCGTGCAGCGGCTTCGCAGCAATGGCGAGTCGCTCTCACGCTGGGTCCGCCGCGGCGTCGTGCATCCGCGCCCGTTCCATACGTGGCTCGGAGCAGTGGTCTCCCTGCTTTGGCGAATTGCGCTTGTCTCCAGCATTGCCGGAGTCTTCTACTTTGTTTTCAAATTGGAAAACCAGTCCGCCTACAAGACAGAAGTCGTCGCCGGCTTTATCATCCTGCTCATCCTCGGGTGCATGCAGTTGCATTTCGCAGGACGCAGCCGCTGCCGCATCTGCAGTTGCAATCTCTTCCACTCCAAGAACTGCCTCAAAAACCGCAAAGCCCATCACATTCCCGGCCTCGGCTATGTGGCCAGCCTCTCCCTGCACCTCCTCACGTTCGGCTGGTTCCGCTGCATGTATTGCGGCACCGCCATCCGGCTCCGGCCCAGCCCGCCGCGACGGGGAGGGGGCGGTGATCGGTGATCGGTGATCGGTGATCAGTAATCAGTAATCAGTAATCGGTGATCGGTGATCTGAATTGCGCTCGCTGTTCCTCTGTCTCTCCATCCCGCTCCCTCGCTTCTGCGGAAGCACGATGGCTTGCGCGTGGGGATGACTGGGGCACTGCTGGACGGTATGATCCGGTTTCTCATTTTCATCCTAACGGTTTCGTCCGCAGTCCTGGCGGCGGATCGCCCGAATGTTGTTTTCATCATCGCCGATGATCTCGGATGGGGGGAACCCGGGTGTTACGGGCAGCAGAAGATTCCCACACCGCATATTGATCAACTGGCGGCGCAGGGAACGCGGTTCACGCAGCACTACAGCGGTGCGCCGGTTTGCGCCCCGGCGCGCTGTGTGCTGATGACAGGCCGGCACCTCGGTCATGCGGAGATCCGCGGCAATCAGCAGGCGAAAGTGAAGTTTCCGCAGTTCAGTGAGGGCCAGCATCCAATCTCCGCGGCGGTGGCCACGCTGCCGGACGCGTTTCGCAAAGCCGGCTACGCGACCGGCGCGATGGGCAAATGGGGTCTCGGCCCCGTCGGCAGCACCGGCGATCCCAACAAAAAAGGATTTGATCTGTTCTTCGGCTACAATTGTCAGGCAGTCGCGCATTCCTGCTACCCGCGCTTTCTCTGGCGCAACGGTCAGCAGTTCGAGATCAATCCGCAGCCAGTGCCCGGCCATGCCAAAGAACCCGCCGGCGGCGTGACGCCGGATTCATTTCTTGGCAAAACCTACGCCCCGAAACTGATGATCGCGGAGGCGGAAAAATTCATCACGGATCAGGCGGCGGGAAAAAAACCGTTCTTTCTCTATCTCGCCATCATCGAGCCGCATGTCGCGATGCACCCGCCGAAGGAGGAGGTGGACAAGTTCCCCAAAGATTGGGATACGCAGCCCTATAAAGGCGAGTGCGGCTATTTGCCCAACGCCCGCCCGCGCGCGGCCTACGCGGCAATGATCGCGCTGGTGGACAGCTACGCCGGTCGCGTGACTGCCGCTCTGGACAAAGCCGGCGTGGCGGACAACACGCTCGTCATCTTCACGAGCGACAACGGCACCACTCACGCCGGCAAGCCTGACAGCCCCTTCCACACTGGCGGCGTGGATGCGAAGTTCTTCAACAGCACCGCCGGCCTGCGCGGCTACAAGGGCAGCGTCTATGAAGGCGGCCTGCGGGTGCCGCTCATCGTGCGGTTTCCCGGGAAAGTGAAAGCGGGCGCTGTGAATGACACGCCGTGTTATTTCGCCGACTGGTTCCCCACTCTCAGCGCGGCCGCAGGTCTGCCCGCTCCTGACAAACCGGACGGCGAGAATCTCTGGCCGGTCATCACCGGCGCCGCACCCGCCGCCGAACGCAAACCGATGGTGTGGGTCTTTCCGGAATACGGCGGACAGGTGGCGGTGCGCCTCGGCGATTTTAAAGTTCTCCGCCGTCAGCTCAAAACGAAAAAACCCGGCGACTGGGAAGTCTATAACATCACGACCGACCGCAACGAGACGACCGACCTCGCCAATTCCAAACCTGAATTGATCCGTCAGGCGAAGGAGGTGCTGAAGCGCGAGACCTCAGAGAATGAAATCTTCCCGCTGGCGATGCCTGACTGAAGCCAGCCATGCGCGGCACCGCGGTTAGAGGCTGACGTCCATGCCCCTCATGTGAAGGCGGCCGATGACTTCGCCGACGACTCCTTCGAGTGTCAGGTGGGAGCTGTCCACGACGTGGGCGTCTTCGGAAATGATGAGCGGGGCATTCTTGCGGGTGCTGTCGAACGCGTCGCGGCGGGCGATGCTGTCGGTCTCTCCCTGCGCGGCGCGGCGGCTGGCCCGGACTTCCTCACTGGCATCAATGTAGAATTTGTACGGCGTGTCCGGGAACACGATGGAGCCGATATCGCGGCCCTCCATGACAAGGCTGCCGCCATCAGCGAGTCCGCGCAGCAGCGTGGTGAGCACGCGGCGGACGTCCGGATAGGAGGAGACGCGGGAGACGCTGTTATTGACGCGACTGTCACGCAGGTGGGGCTCGGGATTGGTGCCATTGAGGAGAAGCACGGTGGAGCCGTTTTCAAGATGACAGGAGATATCGAGCGCGCTGACGAACGCGGAAATGGCGGCTTCATCCTCAAGCGGCAGACCGGCTTCCAGCACCGCCCACGTGACGGCGCGGTAGAATGCCCCGCTGTTCACGTAACGGCAGCCGAGTTTCTTTGCGAGCAGCCGGGAGACGCTGCTTTTTCCTGACGCGGCGGGGCCGTCTATGGCGATGACATACATGGGTGGGAGAAATGAAGAATGCCGAATGAGAAATGAGGAATGACAGATGGGGAAGAGAAAATGCAGCCTTCCGGGCAAGGCTTTCGCCTGAACACGTAATCAGGCCGTCGCGGCCTGATGGAACAATGTCCGGGACGGCCTTTCTACGGTCAGGAAGCCTGTGGCGATTGCTTCAAACGTAGAGCGAGAGCGGCCGCGACGGCGATACCGCCGTGAGGCCTCCCCGGGCAACTCTGT
>JANNVM010000985.1:0-2000 GCA_031414455.1 Verrucomicrobiota bacterium | reverse complement strand
CTGGGGACGTAGAGGTCGAGCCGCGCGTCGTTGTTGAAGTCGCCGAACTGTCCGCCGAACGCCCAGCCGACGCGCGCTTCCGGGCTGTCGGGAGCGGCGCTTTGCAGGAATTTGCCGCCATCGTTGCGGTAGAGAAAATTCCCCTGCGCGGAGACCGCGATGCGCGGGTCCACGTCGCCGGCGATGGCGATGATGCGGTTCCCGGCTTTGGAATACATGTTGGAAACGAAGAGGTCGAGATCGCCGTCGTTGTCGCTGTCGCCGAACGATGCGCCCATGCCGAAAGCCATTTTGTTTTCGGGAAAGAAGTCGCGGTAGGCTTCGACAAAGACCGGCTCCGCTGCGCCGCGCGGCGTGTCATTCCGCAGCAGGGTGTCGGGCGAGAAATCATTGCAGACGTAGAGATCGTCGTCGCCGTCGCCGTCCACGTCGGCCCACGCGGGCTGGTAGCTTTTGCGCCACAGTTCCACGGCCTCGCCGCCGGCACGTGCGAGCCGTCCACCGCCGCGATTCATCAACAGCACGTTCGGCGCGCCGCGGTCGTCGAGATAGGGATGCGCGGCCTGCATCAGCGCGTCGAGTTTCTCCGCCTGCCCGGGGCGCAGGTAGCGCTCCTTCCAAATGGGCAGGACATCGGGGCCGGGGCTGTAAGTGGAGAGATAGACATCAAGGAGGCCGTCGCGGTTCACGTCGGCGGCCGACATCGCGGAGACGAGGAACTGGTTGCTGAGATCGGTGAGGGTGCCGGTAGCATCGGTGAAGCGGCCGCCGTCGTTGGTCAGGTAAAGGGTCGGCTCGACAGAGCGACCGAGCAGCACATCGGGGTCGCCGTCGTTGTCGAAGTCGGCGAAGAGCGCGCAGTTCACGGCGTGCTCAATGGCCAGCCCGGCGCGGAAGGTGGTGTCCTTAAAAGTGCCGTCGCCGTTGTTGCGGAGCAACTGGCAGCGGCCCCAGCGCGCCGTGAGAAACAAGTCGTCGCGTCCGTCGGAATCGTAGTCCACCACGCTCACCGCCGGATACTGCGAGGCATTCTCCATGTCGGCGGTGTCGGCATATTCGAGTTTGGGAAGGTTTAGTTTTCCCTGCGCTAGGGCAGCGGCGGTGATTTCCTCCTGCGGCGAGCGCCGCGCGAGGTCGCGCGCGATTTCATCCGGCAGCGCGGTGTCGAGCACTTCCTCAAAGAGCAGATGTTTTGCGTGCTGGATGCGGAGGGATTTGTGCCGCCAGCCAATGATGCTCCATTTTCCGTCCGCGTTCTTCCGCCATGTCACTAACTGCGCAGCCTTCACGCCAAAGACCGCACCGTCCGCGCTGCAGCCGCCGGCTTCGAATGTGGTTTCGAGAATGAGATCGCCCTTCGTGCGCTCCGTGAACTCGCCGCGCAGCACGCCGAACTTTGGAGCGGTCCATGTGGTGATCTGTTTCCGCAGCGCGGGCCATGGCGGGAGTTCCCTGCGGGCGGTCGAGTCCGTGGAGGGCCAGTCGGTCGTTTCAATCAAAGCACTGGTTTTGGGAGCGGGCGCGGAATCCGCCGGCGGATGCTCGACCGGCACCGGCCCGCGAATGGCGGCGGGAACCGGATCGCCCTGTTTCGCCGAAAGAGATTTCCCCAGCGCGGATAGCAGCGGCGTGATTTCCTGAATCGCCTCCTCCACCGCAATGATCGTCTCCGCGCGCTGGTCGTCGCTGAGGCCGGCTACGGGGGCAGGCGGCGCGTCTGGTTTGCGGGAGCAACTGGCAAGAAACCCGGCAAAGAATGCCGCCAACAAAAGCCCCAACGGGGCGAGGCAACATAGCCTGGGGCGGAGCGAGGAACGAGCGCAGCCCCAGGAATCGTTCCGAAAGGATGCCAAGCCCTGTAAGGGCGAGACAACCGTGCGGGTCTGGCGGTCGGTGTCTCGCCCTTTCAGGGCTTTTGGATTTATCGGGGTTATCCCGGGGCGGCGTCGCTTCGCTCCTTGCCCCGGGAGTTGTTGCCTCGCCCCGTTGGGGCTTTCGAT
>JANNVM010000984.1:0-3437 GCA_031414455.1 Verrucomicrobiota bacterium | reverse complement strand
GGTGGCCCCGCCTAAGAGTGCGCTTTCGTGGTTTACACCCAAATTTATATTATTTGTTTATTTATTTTTTTGTTTTTAACATGCAAAAACGCCCGGCGGGGGTTTACAGCCCACACCCCCCGCGGCGAGTGAATCAGGAAGCCATGAGACCGAGGCCCGGGGTGTCAGGGGCGGCTTTGGAATTGCCGACTTTGACGTCGAGACCGAGAGACTGCATTTCCTTGATGAGAACATTGAAGGATTCCGGCGTGCCGGCTTCCAGCGTGTTGTCACCTTTGACGATGGCTTCGTAGATGCGTGTGCGGCCCTGCACGTCGTCGGACTTGACGGTGAGCAGTTCCTGAAGCGTGAAGGCGGCTCCGTATGCTTCGAGCGCCCACACTTCCATTTCTCCGAACCGCTGGCCGCCATATTGCGCCTTACCACCAAGCGGCTGCTGGGTGACGAGCGAGTAGGGGCCGACGGCGCGGGCGTGGATCTTGTCAGCGACGAGGTGGTTCAGCTTCATCATGTAGATGATGCCGACGACGACCTCCTGGTGGAACGGATCGCCGGTGCGTCCGTCATAGAGCTTCGATTTGCCATTCAGACCGATCCACTTGTGCGGCGTCTTGTCGCGGGCCTCTTTGAGGTAGCCGAGGACTTTGTCTTCGGAGATACCATCAAAGACCGGGGTGGCGATTTTCAGGCCCAGCGCGCGGGCGGCGACACCGAGGTGCGTTTCCAACACCTGTCCGACGTTCATCCGTGAAGGAACGCCGAGCGGGTTGAGCACGATGTCCACCGGACTGCCGTCTTCGAGGAAGGGCATGTCCTCTTCCGGCACGATCTTGGCGACGACACCTTTGTTACCGTGGCGTCCGGCCATCTTGTCACCCACGGAAAGCTTCCGCTTGGATGCGATATAGACCTTCACCATTTTCACGATGCCGCTGTCGGGCTCATCACCGCTCTCGACCTTGTCGAGGGAAGCTTCGCGCTCCTCTTCGAGTTCCGCGAACTTCTGTTCAAAGCCGCTGATGATGTCGAAGATTTTGTTCCGCACCGGGCTGGCATCGATGTCGATGTGGTCGTGGGCTTCCGCGACCTTGGCGAGCAGCGCCTTGGTGATCTTCTTGTTAGCCGGGATAAGGATTTCGCCGGTCTGCGCGTTCACCACGTCGAGCGGGATCTTTTCATTGAGCAGGATGTCAGCGAGTTTCTCGGTGAGTTGCTCCACGAGTTCCGTGTGCTTCACTTTAAAATCCTCTTCGATCTGCTTCTGCTGCTTCTTGGCTTCGGAAGCGGAGAGTTTCTCCTTGGCATTCGTATTGCGGCTGGAAACACGGACATCCATGACGATGCCGGTGCAGCCCGACGGAACCCGCAGGGACGTGTCTTTCACGTCCGCGGCCTTCTCACCGAAGATGGCGCGCAGGAGGCGCTCTTCAGGGGCCAGTTCGGTTTCGGACTTAGGGGTGATTTTGCCGACGAGAATGTCGCCGGGTTTCACCTCCGCACCGATGCGAACGACGCCGTCCGCACTGAGGTTTTTGAGCGCCTCTTCACCGACGTTCGGAATGTCCCTCGTGATTTCCTCGGGGCCGAGCTTGGTGTCGCGGGCGGTAACCTCAAATTCCTCGATGTGGATCGAAGTGTAGATGTCCTCCTTCACCACCCTTTGGGAAATGGTGATGGCGTCTTCGAAGTTATAACCGTTCCAGCTCATGAATGCGACGAGCACGTTGCGACCGAGGGCGAGTTCGCCTTTGTCAGTGCAGGGGCCGTCGGCGAGCACGTCACCGGGCTTCACCTTGTCGCCTTTGCTCACCAGCGGGCGCTGATTGATGCAGGTTCCGGCGTTGGAACGCATGAACTTCCGCAGCGGCAGCACGAACAGGCCTTTGTCAGGATTGCTCTTCACGCAGTAGGGATCCGCAAGGAATTCATTCTCCGTGCAGGGCAGTTTGCCGTCCTTCGTGATAATGATGACCTCCGCACTGGCGGCGGCGACGGTGCCTTTAACGTCCTTGTCAGCCACGAGGACTGCCTTCGAATCGCGCGCGGCTTTGCCTTCCATGCCCGTGCCCACGATGGGGGCTTCGGGAACGAGAAGCGGCACCCCCTGGCGCTGCATGTTGGAGCCCATCAGCGCGCGGTTGGCGTCGTCGTGCTCGAGGAACGGAATCAGACCGGCGGCGATGGAGACGAGTTGCTTGGGGCTCACGTCCATGTAGGCCGCTTCCTTCGGCTCCACTTCGAGGAAGTCCCCGCGATAACGAACGGTGATCTTCTTGCTCGCGAAATGGCCGTTATCCTTCACCACATTATTCGCCTGAGCGATCATGTGCGGCTCTTCCTGGTCGGCGGTGAGATACTCGATCTTGTCCTGCACCAACCCGTCCACAATCTTGCGATAGGGGGTTTCGATGAAGCCAAACTCGTTGATCCGCGCGAACGTGGACATCGAGTTAATGAGGCCGATGTTCGGGCCTTCAGGCGTCTCAATCGGGCAAATCCGGCCGTAGTGGGACATGTGAACGTCGCGAACTTCAAAGCCCGCGCGGTCGCGGTTTAGACCACCAGGCCCGAGGGCACTGAGTCGGCGTTTATGGGTAAGTTCGGCCAGCGGATTCGTCTGGTCCATGAACTGGCTGAGCTGACTGCGGCCGAAGAAGTCGCGCACCACGGCGGAGAGCGCCTTGGGATTGATGAGCTTGGCCGGCGACATGCCTTCCATATTCACATCGAACAGCGTCATGCGCTCCTTCACCAGTCGCTCGGTCCGGGACAGACCGACGCGGCACTGATTGGAGAGCAACTCGCCAACGGCCCGCACGCGGCGGCTGCCGAGGTGGTCAATGTCGTCGAGAATCCCTTCGCCGTGGCGGAGGTTCAGCAGGTAGCGCATCGCCGCGAGGAAATCGAGCGGCACCAGCACGCGGCTGTCCTCGGGGATTTTGAGGCCGAGCTTCTGATTGATCTTATAGCGGCCAACGCGGGTCAGATCGTACTTCTTCGGATCGAAGAAGAGACGTTTCAGCAGCGCGCGGGCGTTGGGCACGGTCGGAGGATCTCCGGGGCGGAGGCGCTTGTAGATGTCCTTGAGCGCTTCCTCTTCATCGCGCGCCGGGTCTTTCTTAAGCGACTTGAGCAGAAGGTCGTCAGCCTGCACGGAGATGACCTGAACGGACTTGTGGCCGAGGTCGAGCAACTGTTTAATCGTCCCCGGTGTGAGCGGCTCATACGATTTGGCGATGATGTCCTCACCGCTCATGATGTCTTTGAAGAGCACTTTCGTGCTGAGTTCCGACTCATCAATAGTCGACTTCAGCTTGAGGTCTTCGACGTTATAAAACTCGCGGATGATTTGCTCATCCGTGCCGAATCCGATCGCGCGGAGGAAGGTTGTGGCGAGGAATTTCCGGCGGCGGCGGCGGCGGTCGAGATAGACGTAG
>JANNVM010000983.1:0-2761 GCA_031414455.1 Verrucomicrobiota bacterium | reverse complement strand
CCATCCTGACTTTGTCTCGTTGTTGGCTCTCTACTATAGAGCCGTCGTTACCGGACAAGACGGCTCCGTGCCCCCTCCGCCCGCAAAAAAATGGGACGCGCAGGAGCACATCCCTACCTGGTTTTGAGTGGCCTCCGTGGCCGGATGCCGCAGCTTGCGCTCTGTGGATGCCAGGACATCCTGCCAGCACATGACCGCCCTCCCGTTCCCTGATTTCATCGCCAGATTATCTGTTAGGGCCAACTGGCCGCTCTGAAAACCCAAACGGCCCCCGGAGCGCTGATGCTGCTCTTTCCCACGACCAGCCAGGAGAATGCGGAGACGACGCAGACTTACGATGGCCAGCTGCTGACTCTTCAGTCCGTGCGAGTGATTCGATGAGCAGAGTTTGATCGAAACTGTCCCGCGGCACTACGATGGGCATTTCGGCACTGCAGGACACCGCAAGAAGTGCGCCGCGGGTGGTTCGGTCCGTGACTTGGCAACGGTCACGACAGGAGTGACGCATCTTTTCTCAAAATTATGATTGCCTCGCATACTCCTGAGCGTTACTTTTCTTTGTATGAAATCAAGGTTTTCCAAAATAACGACCAGTCTGGCACTTGTCACCGCCTGCGGCGCCCTCAATTCCTGCCGTCTCTTCGGGGGAGGGAAGTATGCCAGCCAAATGGAAGTGGAGACTGATGTGCCTGAAAGCCTTGAGCAGGGCAAACCCTCCCAGGGCCCGCCCGGGGGACAGACCGGCGTTGCGGCAGCCAATGATGGTGTCCCGGCGACGAGTAATCTGGCGGAAATTCCGGCACCCTACAACTCGTCCGGCGATCTTCCCGGCCTCCCCGGCACTCCCTACGCTGCGCCCCCTTCCGCTCCGGGCGGAGGCAGTCTTACGGGCCTCTCGTCTGACAACACGCGCGACCTAATTGATATCCCCAAACCGGAATTCAATAGCATCTCTGTTCACAATACCCGTCCCCCTGCAGAAATGCTTTCCCTCGGCCAACCCATCAAGCCGGGCAGCCGCATGAGTCTCGGCAAGACGCAGATCAACGGGATCACCACCGCGGGAGTGGTGCAGGAAAAGGTCGAACCTCTGGTGACGGACACGGCTCTGTCAGATTCCGAAATCGCTTCCGCACCCAAAGCTGTCAAATCCGATCAGGATTCCAACAATACCGGGATTCCACTCCTTCTCGGAGGCATCCGCCTCAGCGACTTTTACCAGGAACTGCACCAGCCCCTTCTCCAGGGCGCCGTCGTCGAGAACCAGGTTTCCTCATCACCCCCGCAAGCGGCAGACGTGTTGTCCGTGCCGCCGCCGCCCCCGGCTTCTGATCCCGTGGATCTCCCGCCGGGGCAGTAAAAAGCGGCCCTGCCCCTGTCGGCTAAAGCAGGAACCCTTCCAGGCACGGATCCTCCGAGTCGAGGAAAAAGGTATGCCGGCCGGTGATCCACGCCCGGCCCTCAATCTCTACGATGGAGGCCGGGTGTCCGTGATCCTCCGTCTGGGCCACGATGCGGCCGGTGAAGCTGTTCCCGAGGATCCCTTCCACGACAAAGTTCCCGCCCGTCTTCGCCGTGCCCTGCTCCGCCATCAGTGCCAGTCTCGCACAGATCGCCATGCCGGTCGGGCTCCGGTCCACGCATCCCTCCGCGAACACACACACATGCCGGCTGTCCGCCATGCCCTGACGTCTCCGGACCGGGCGATCCACGAACACCACTCCGAAGAGGAACCCCAGATCCTCCTCCACGGGATGCGTGAAGGTCAGCTTCCGGTTGATCGCCGCGAGGATCGCCACGCCCGCCGCCTGGATCTTTCCGACATTCTCCGCCACGCAACTCAGCCCGATGCCTGCCGCGTCCACGAACGCAAAAAACGCCCCCCCGTAAGCGACATCGAAGCTCACCGTTCGCCCCAGTTCCGGCACCTCGATCTCCTCTTTTTCCGCCACGGCAAATGACGGCACATTCTCAAAGTACACTTTCCGGACCCGGTCATTCTCGATGTTTCCATAACATCTCACCAGCCCCGCGGGTGTGTCTATCTTGATTCGGGTCTCCGGGGCCTTCATGTCCACCATTCCCGATTCCAGCAATATCGTCGTCAGCGCGATGACTCCGTGCCCGCACATCGGGCTGAATCCCCCGCGGTGGACAAACAGCGCTCCGAAGTGCGAGTCGCTCCGCTGCGGCTTTGTCAGGATGCATCCGTACATTTCCCCGTGTCCCCTCGGCTCGAATAACAATGCCCTCCGGATGTGGTCAAAATGCTCCCGCGCATACCGCCACCTGTCGAGCAGCGTTCGCCCCCGCAGCGGCGGCAGACCGCTCAAAATAAGCCGCAGCGGCTGTCCCGCAGCATGAGCGTCAATCGTTTCGATCTTGAGACCATACCCGGGCGCGACCCATTCATGGAGGTTTTTCAGCCGGGCGATGACATCAGGGTCCATTGATTCGCGACAAAGAGGAGAGATAGGAGAGCCGGGAGTCTGTCACACCCCCATGCGCCCCGCCAGCAGTAATTCAACTGCCGCGCAGTTCCCTCCTACCGTTTTGCCACTCCGAACATCGCGAGGAAGGTGGTGATGGCGATGGTGACGCAACCGGTGACGAGAGCTGTGCCGCCCGCGCCGTCCGGCAGCAGGCCGGTCCAGACGTCAACTACCACGAGTGCCGCACAGATCCAGGTGATGACGGAACTTGAACCATAGAGCCAGCGCCCGGCGCGGCCGTTCCTGTCAAAAAACACCGCCGCGGGAAT
>JANNVM010000982.1:0-1877 GCA_031414455.1 Verrucomicrobiota bacterium | reverse complement strand
GTGAAGGCATCAACCTCGACGGCGGCGGCACCTCCACGCTGGTTCTCCAGAGCCCCGGCGGCCCGCAAATCATCAACCGCCCGATCCATCTCGGGGTTCCCGGAAAAGATCGCCCCTCCGGCAGTCACCTCGGAGTCAGGGCCAGGCCGCTGGAGAAGTAGAGAAGTAGAGAAGATGACAAGTCGTCATGAAAACAAAAACACTGCTGCTGCTCCCCGGGAACGGTTGATGCCGGTCAACGCTCCGCCTTGCCCAAACGATTGCCTGAAATTGCCTGTGAATTGCGCCGTCTCCTTTGCATGACCATGCGCCTCATCCGCCCCGCCATCGCTCTCCTGTCTTTAATTACTGTTAGTGGAGCTGCGGCCAAACCGCTCAGCCTCTATGTTGCCACCGACGGCAACGATGCCTGGTCCGGGTCTCTTGCCGGGCCGGCCGTTGGCGGGACGGATGGTCCGCTGCGCACTCCGGAGGCGGCCCTGCGCGCCGCGCGAAAGGCCCGGCAGGATGCGGGCGGGGCAGCCGGCGGCGTCACGATTCTCCTTCGAGCGGGCCGGCATGAACTGAGCGAGTCGCTCACCCTCGGGCCGGAGGATTCCGGCACGGAGGCAGCGAAGCCGTTCACCATAGCCGCCTTTCCGGGTGAGCAGCCGGTGATCAGTGGCGGGCGGAAATTGACGGGCTGGAAACCGGATCCCGGCCGCCCCGGCATGTGGCGCCTGGAGGTGCCCGAAGTGCGTGCCGGCCAATGGTATTTCCGGCAGCTCTTTGTGAACGGTCAGCGCCAGCAGCGCGCCCGCATTCCCAATACCGGATTCTACCGCATCAATGGCCCCAGCCCGCAGGACCATCCGGTGAAGCTCCCCTTCAAGCCTGGCGAAATCAAAAAAGAGTGGGCCGCGGACGGCGACGTGGAAGTCATTGCCCTGCTGGCGTGGGCAGACCTCCGGATGCAGATCCGCACCGTGGACGTCGAGAATCATGTGGCCACACTTTCCGGGAATCCGCGGCCTTCGAACAGGGAGGACCACGCGCAGTATTATATCGAAAACGCGCCCGACGGTCTCGATCAGCCCGGCGAGTGGCACCTCGACCGGCGCACCGGTATCGTTAGTTTGTGGGCCGGGCCGGGCGTGGAACTGACAACCGCTGAGGTCATTGCGCCACACCTTGAGGAACTGGTGGTGATGCGCGGAGACTTCGCCACGCAGCGGCCGGTGCAACACATCGCCCTGCGCGGGCTGACATTCAGCCACACTGACTGGACGCTTGGCCCGGAGGGTTATGCGGACACGCAGGCGGCGATTGCGACGCGCGGGGATGTGCTGGCCGAGGGCGTGGTGGACAGTGTTATCGAGGACTGCACATTCAGAAGCCTCGGCGGCTACGCGCTCGAACTGGGCCGGGGCTGCCAGCGGATCCGCGTAACGGCCAACGAAATGTCGGGACTCGGCGGCGGCGGCATCCGCATCGGCGACACTAACCGGGATCCCGCTCCTTTCGAAGCCTGCCACGGCCATATCGTCACCGACAACCACATTCACGACGGCGGGCTGATCTACCCACCCGCGGCGGGCGTGTTCATTCTCCTGAGCGGCTCCAATCGAGTGGCGCACAATCACATTCATCATCTCTTCTATACCGCGGTCTCCGCGGGCTGGAACTGGGGTTATCAGGAAACACCCTGCCGGAACAACATCATCGAGTTCAATCACCTGCATGACATCGGCCAGGGGCGGCTGAGCGATATGGGTGCCGTCTATACCCTCGGCATCCAGCACGGCACAGTGATCCGCAACAACCTCATCCACGACGTGAGTTCGTTCACCTACGGAGGCTGGGGCCTCTACGCCGACGAAGGCAGCACCGGAATCGTG
>JANNVM010000981.1:0-1905 GCA_031414455.1 Verrucomicrobiota bacterium | reverse complement strand
TCGTCTTCGAGATCAAGAGTGGCGGTGATGGCGCTCATGGCGCGGAGAGTAGGTGTCGCCTGATCAGATTTCAACAGGTGCCTGCGGGCAGGCTGACAGTTCACCGCGCCACCCAAAGAGGTCCGGGCATTTGCTGTCCATCTGCGAGTCGCACCGCCTCCGCCCGCGAAATAATGGACTTGGCAGGAGCCGCGCCCCACCGGTTTTCAAGCTCTGCGCCCTCTGCGTCCTTCTGTTCAAATCCCACTCACAGCCGCATTACCCGCAGCCGCACGAATCGCTTCCCGCTGCCACCGGCAGGAAGCGTGGACTTCATCTCCTGCATCACGCTACCTTCCGTCAGGACACTCGTGCTCACCCCCGCCCCACTCCACGGCCCGGTCAGCGATTCGCTCCACTCCACTTCATACGAAATTTCCGCCAGCGCCGCCTTCCGCCGCGGCCAGGTGAATTCCAGGCTGCTCCCGTTCTTCACCACTTCTCCCGGTTGCTCATTCAGCGTCCACGGCCCGCTGCCGGTCAGAGTTAGACACTTTCTTGAAAATCTACTGCACTTTGAAACCCGCTTTTCCGAGGTGGAGCGCCCTTAAAAACGTCGAAGACTTTCGAGGACGGGTCAAATCCCCCTTTTATCTGAAAATAGATCGTTTCAGTTAGGATGCTGATGGGTTGCTCCCGCGGTGTTGGATGAGGTGAGTGCGAAGTTAAGGCCGCTCACACAGGCCCGCCGGTGGCCCAGCGTCAAACTTGCGGCACTGGCGCGCATAGCATTTTCAGACAAGATCGCTCTGCTTTCACGACACCGGCACCCCAAAGCTTGCTTAGAAAAAACCACTAGTTTCGGCAGGCACGGAAGTACCGCTTCGGATAACCTTCGATGCGATACAGCCGGGAAACGATACTGCCCGCCCCCATGATCCCGGTCTCCAAGGTGGTCCAAGTCAGCAGGTCTGCCGATCCCTCAATCCTGTAGTTGGCGCCCTTGGCAGCGTTGAAGCCAAATTCGACAGCATCGGGGTCGCTATCGAAGGCAGCGCGGATACTGGAAACGGATTCCGGGCTGCTGGACGCGAGCGTGGGGACAAAGCCGGTGTTGATTTCGTAAAGGTCGTCAAACCCATCACTATCGGTGTCAGCCAAGGCCGGGTTGGTGCCATAAACCGTCAACTCGTCGCGATCACCCAGACCGTCGCTGTCGGTATCAAACGACATGGGATTGGTGGCATAAGTACGGATTTCCGCGAGATTGGAAAGGCCATCGCCATCCTGGTCGTCTACAGCATCCAGGGTGCCATCGCTATCGCTATCCCCCACAATCGCGTTTGTCTTCGTGAAAGTGAATTCCTCAAAATCAGTAAGGCCATCGTCGTCGCTGTCAGGGTCGGTGGGGCTTGTGGGATAGCCGAGTTCGAGAATGTAGCCGTCGCGGACGGTCGAGTTGCTGCGGTCATACCACTTTCCGACTTCTGAAGCGGCTCCACCGCTGATTTCTGCATAATCGAGCGTGTTGCCGGTAGTGGTGCTCGGCCGGGTGGCAGCCCAAAGTTGAAATGCAAACACGTCCCCGTTCACCCAGGTCCAATTACCTTCCTCTGCGGCATCGCTAGCGCCTGAAACAACGTGAAACAACGGGCCACAAACAACGGGCCACACCAGTAATTGAGAAAGTTGCTGGTTCTGAACTGGTTGTGGGGCGGGGCCTCGGAGTTTGATCGCCATTCGCAGGGGCACCGCCGGGGGCGGTTGCGTTGCGGGATGGGTCTTTCCGCGCGGATGCTGTCTGCTCGCAACGCGGCCCCGCGCGGCCCGGCACTAAGACAGGTTTCGCCGACCGTCCGGCGACGCCCCTTCTTAATGTCCTCCAGAGAACTGGAGCCAAGCCCACTGCTGGCGTCCTGTGGTGGA
>JANNVM010000980.1:0-4336 GCA_031414455.1 Verrucomicrobiota bacterium | reverse complement strand
TGTACGACGGCACGACGGAGTATGAGGAGAAATACCTGCGCACCTACAGCCAGGCCGCGGGCAGCCTCTTTGTTGTGGCGCGCGACGAAGACCGGGTCGTGGGCGTGAGTACCGGCATTCCGTTAACCGAAGAGACGGAGGAAGTGCAGCGCCCGTTTCGGGAGGCGGACATCGCGCTGGAGGAAATCTTCTACTTTGGCGAGAGCGTGCTGGAGCCGGCGTACCGGGGCCGGGGAACCGGCGTGAAATTCATGGAGGCGCGCGAGGCCCACGCGCGAAGCCTGCCTGGCATCCGGCGGGTTGCCTTTTGTGCCGTCGAGCGACCGGAGAATCACCCGCTGCGCCCGGCGGGCTTTTTTCCGCTGGATGCATTCTGGAAGCGCCGCGGCTTCACCAGGACGGCGCTGCGCACTGAGTTTTCCTGGAAGGAGATCGGAGAGACCGGGGAGTCGCCGAAGCCGATGGCCTTCTGGTGGAAACTGCTGGAGTGAGCTACTTCCGCTCCAGCCAGAGGTAATCGAGCCCGAACATATAAGCCTTCACGGCCTCGGGATTGGCTCCGGTGATTTCAACAGTTAGGCGGTGTTCGCCGGCGGTGAGTTCCTTTTCGCCGAGGACGAGTTGATTGGTATTGCTGACGCGGGAACCGAAGAGGTCGGTTTGTTTGTCTGAGAGCGGCTGGCCGTCGATGAGGAACTTCACCACGCCGTAGTCGGAGGCGCGGGTGAGTACCGCTTCAATGCTGTATTTCCCGGAAATGGTTACCGGCAGCGCGAGGGTGAGCCGGTCGCCGGGTTTGGCCCCCGTCCACCACAACTGCTCCCCGCCGCTCCAGGTGAAGTCCTTGTATTCACTCATGTTCTGCGGGTTCGCGTCTCCTGATTTGGCGAGGATTTTCATGGTCTCGCCCTCAACGGCGCCAGGCACACGGAACGGCCCGTCCGCTCCCTTCTCACCGGGCATCGGGACCTGCCCGGGACTCATGAGATAGGCGAGAAGATCCCGCACCTGGTCATTTGTCAGGGGGGTGAGCAGACCCGCGGGCATCATGGAAACACCGGGTTGCTCGTGCGATTTGATATCTTTTTTCGCCACGGTGACTTCTGCGATGAGGGTCTGAACAGTGAACGCACTGGCCGTCTCCGCGCGCACGAGTCCGGCGGCGGCGGAACCATCGTTGAGCGCGAAGACGTGCAGTTCATAATCCTTGCCGAGCACGGCACTCGGATTGGTGATGTTCTCCAGCAGGTAGTCGAGGTCGGAACGGTTCGAGCCGGTGAGGTTGGGCGCGATTTTGGCGCCGTCATCGAACAGCGTATGGCAGTTGGCGCAGACACTCTTGAAGAGCATGCGGCCCTCGGAGGCCTTGCCTTTGCGCAGAAACTCCGGCGTGAGCACGGCCTTTAGCCTCGCGTGTTCCTTCGCCGCCTCTTCTGCGCCGGGCGCGTTGCTGCTGATGCGGCCCCACACCTGTTCCAGCTTCGTCTTCAGCCCCGCGTCGCCAAGGTCAGCAATTTGACGCGCCACAAAACCCGGCAGCTCGGCGCGCGCCACCTTGCCCTTCTCCAGGGCCTCCAGCAGCAGGGCCGCCGTTTCCGCGCGTACGGCCAGTCCGGCGATGGCGGCCTGTTTTTCCGGAATGGAGAACGAGGCGTATCGCTCCAGCACCGCCGCCGCGAGTGCCGCGGGTGATGGTTGGTCCGCTGCCGGAGCGGAAGCGGCGAAGAGGAGTGCAAGAGAGGTGCAGAGAAATTTCATTACGTCGTGCACCCAGCAGAAGGCGGCGGGGTTTGTCACCTTGAATATCGCGGATGGCGGTGCTCAATCAAAAGCGGCTGTAGCTCGCGCTGAGCCCGCCTGAAAGCAACGCGAGCCCGAAGAACACGATTCCGATGAGCGTGAGGATGCCGACGAATTTCCAAAACGATCGCTGCTGATCCATCGCGTCCTCAAAATCGGCCATGCGCTGGCTGATGCGGAGCCGGCGGATCGCCGCGGCGTATTTAAGAAGTTTGATCAGAGGGTAAAAATAGAGGAGAGAGAAAATGATCGTCATGACGGCGGCCCCCGCCAGATAACCGGTCTGTTCCGCTCCCTTCGCCTGGCTTCCCAGCTTGCCCAGACCGACAAATGACAGGATCGTCACGACCATGATGATGCCCGTCATGATGAGTCCCGCGATGCTGACAAGCCGCACCCACGGCTGCGTGCGGACAAGATGCTGGAGGGCGAGTGGGGAAATTTGCCCGTCGCCGCTGCTGTAGCTGGCGGAGACAGGGGCGGACGGTGGCTGATAGGGATCGTAGTTCATGGGTAAAAGCAGGAGTGCGCACATCCAGGCGATTTCCCCCCGTGGCGTCAATTCATCATTTGCGCCTGTGGGGGAACCGGGCCACGGGGCTGTTTACCGCACACTGATACATGGCTGAACGCTTTCGCAGAAATCATCGCCTCGTCGCCATCGTGGGCCGGCCGAATGTTGGGAAATCCGCCCTCTTCAACCGTCTCGCGGGGCACCGCATTGCCATCGTGCATGACATGCCGGGCGTGACGCGCGACCGGCTGACGGCACCGATGAAGGACACGGCGTTTCCCATCAGCATCATTGATACCGGGGGAATCGGCGCAAAACTGGATGACGACTTTGCCGGCATGGTCCGCGCGGAGGCGGAGATCGCCATCACCGCGGCGGATGCGATTCTGTTCGTGGTGGACGCCCTGCACGGCATCCATCCGGTGGATCAGATCGTGGCGCAGTTGCTCCGGAAGCAGGGCAAGCCGGTCATTCTGGGCGTGAACAAAGCCGACGATCCCAAACACGATAACAATACGGCGGACTTCATGCGGCTCGGGTTTAAGACGGTGTGCGCGTTCAGCTCCACGCACGGCCGCGGCATTGACCGGCTCGTGGATATCGTTGAGAAGACACTGGGGCCGCCCGCCGAAGCCGTGGATCCGGAAGCGGAGGAGTTCGATCCGCAGACGGATGCGAACACCACCCGCGTCGCCATCGTGGGCCGGCCAAACGTCGGCAAGTCTTCGCTTTTTAACGCCATCCTCGACAGCGACCGCGCGATCGTCAGTGAAGTGGCCGGCACCACCCGCGACAGTGTGGACAGTTTCTACAATCACCGCGGCCATCCGTTTCTGCTCATCGACACGGCGGGTATCAGGAAGTCGGGAAAGGTGAACACCGATGTGGAATCCTTCAGTGTGGCGCGAGCCGAGAAAAGCATCCGCCGTGCGGACATCGTGGCGCTCGTTGTTGATGCCGCCCGCGGCGTCACCGCGCAGGAGCGAAAAATCGCCGGCACCATTCTCGACGATAACAAGCCGTGCATCATCATCGGCAACAAGTTCGATCTCTACCATCCCGACGGTGAAATGAAGGCCCGGCTCGCGGAACTGGAAGAGCATGTGAAGCGTGAGCTTTATTTCCTCTCCTACGCGCCGCTCGTCGCCGTCTCCGCGAAAAACAAAGACCGGCTCGGCAAGGTCTTCGGTGCCATCGACAAGGTCCGCGAGGCCAGCGACACCGCGCTCGGCACCGGTGCCTTCAACCGTCTGCTCCAGGAAGCCATCGCGCGAACCCCGCCACCGCACATCAAAGGTAAACGTTTTAAGCTCTTCTACGCCACCCTCGCCCGCGACGAAAAACCCCGGCCTATCAGCGCCCCGCGCATCGTGCTCTTTGTGAATCACCGCGAACTCATGACGCCAACCTACACGCGCTATCTGGAAAACACGGTGCGGAAAAAGATGGCCTACGCCGGCCTCCCGATCCGCTTCGACGTTCGCGAGCGGCAGCAGCGGGACGAGAAGAAGTAGATATGGCGGGAAAACGCTGTTGGCAGAGCGGCGTCGAGTGGAGCTGATCTGGATAGATTCCCATCAGTAATCTCCGCGAAAGCACGCCGGATTCAGGCATTCCGAGCCCAGGTACGTCGAAGGAACTTCTGCCCTTCGTATATGCAGACAATTTCTGATTTTATCCGGCCCGGTCCGGCGCAGGGCGACGCCCTACTGGATGCTGCCGGATGAGCCTGCGCTGTGGCAGATGTCAGGGGCCAGAACCGGGCAAAAGTGCAACATGATCAACTCCGCCCCGGTCGCATCCATAGTCGCCAACTTGTCGAGCGCATCATTCATGGCGACCGCCACGCCGGGGTTTTCCCAATCAATCCGCGGCACCTGCTCCTTCTGATCAAGGACATCGAGGCGTCGCTCAGCCCCGGGGTATAGGCTGAGATCTTCCTCACGGGGCGATCGTGACTTTCAGCCGGGCGAAGCGGCGCGTGGCTTTGCCTTGGGGGATGGTGACGGTGATCGTGTCCGG
>JANNVM010000979.1:0-3868 GCA_031414455.1 Verrucomicrobiota bacterium | reverse complement strand
CGGTTTTGCAAACGGCAGTCCCGGCGTGCGACCGGTGAGCATTTCATAAAACACCACCCCGAGCGAGTAGATGTCGGCCCGGTGGTCCACGGAATCGGCGGAGGCCCGCTGCTCCGGGGCCATGTAGGCCGGGGTGCCCAGCGCCGATCCCGCGGTCGTAAGATGCAGCGGAGCGCCGGGGGACGGAGCGGTCGCGGAGCCGTGTGATCCGACATGCACCGCGGAATCATGCACGAGCCTGGCGATGCCGAAATCCACGAGCTTCACGCGGCCCCGGGTATCGAGAAGAATATTCTCCGGTTTGATATCGCGGTGGAGCACGCCCTCATCATGAGCATACTGGAGCGCCTCACAAATGCGCGGCACGATGCGCAGCGCCTCTGCGGGCTCAAATTTCCCGGCCTGCAGAGCCTGGCGGAGATTCGCTCCGTCCACATACTCCATGAGCAGATAGTAGAATCCTCCAGCCCTGCCGAAATCGTAGACACTGACAATATTCGGGTGACTGAGCCGGGCGAGCAGCCGGGCCTCGCGATTGAACCGCGCGGCGAATCCAGCATCGCGGGCGAGGGCTTCCGGCAGCAGTTTCAGCGCCACCAGCCGGTCCAGGCCCGGCTGACGTGCCTTGCACACAATGCCCATGGCTCCGCGCCCCAGCCAGCCGAGGATCTGGAACTGGGGAAAAACCGCCGCCACTTGCTCCAGGGCCGGCATCTCCCACGCGCTGGGTGAGGGCACCGACGGGTTCTCGAGCAGGGCAAAGGCACAGCGGGGGAACCGCCCGTGAAGGGCATCAGGCGGAATGACACCGCCGCAGCGGGGACAAAGCATGGTAGTTTCCGGCATCCTTCTTCCTGAGACATCCATGCGGTGCGGTTACCGGAAATCGAATGCTATTTCCAGCCGCTCCGCAGCACTGCACCCGCCGACCGCGGGTGAATGCCTGCGCGTCGTGCGTCCTTCGGCCTCCGGACGGTGCGGCATTCGGCATTCGACATTTGTCAGTCCTTCGCCATTTTAAATGCAGACTTCGTTATTCCGATGGCCGCCACCCTGACACCGCGCAAACTCGAGCCGCTCCACAAAGGCGCGGATGCCTTTGTCAATTCCCTCGTCGGACGCTGGCACCGCCGGCGGACACTGATAAAGGAACTGGAGTCGGAGGCAAATCTCACAGACTCGCTCGCGCCGCCGCTGCGTGAATTGGCAACCCATCAGTTCAACGAGCGGCTGCGCGAATCGCGGGAGCGGGTGCATCGCGGACAATTGCGCGAACCGGAGTCAGCCCGTGAGGCGCTCGCTCTCGTGCGCGAGGCTGCGCGGCGGGTCATCGGGCTGGATGCATTTCCCGTGCAACTCATGGGAGCGCTGGCCATGCAGCGCGGCCGGCTCGCGGAAATGGCGACGGGTGAAGGTAAAACGCTAACGGCGGGACTAACGGCAGTGCTCTTCGGCTGGACGGGACAGCCGTGTCACGTCGTGACAGTGAACGATTACCTTGTGGAACGCGACGCACAGTTTCTCCGGCCTCTGCTGGAAATGTGCGGACTCAAGGCGGGATTCGTAAACGGCGCGATGCCCCAGACCGACCGCGCGGCGCAGTACCAGGCGCATGTCGTCTGGGGAACGAGTAAGGAATTCGCCGCCGACTTTCTGCGCGATCAACTCCGCTCCGGTCCCGTGCGTGATCCTGGCAGACTCATGGTGCGCGAAGTGCTGCGCCGCGGCCGGGTCGCGGCGACCGGCGTGCAGCGCGGACTGCACACAGCCATCGTTGACGAGGCGGACAGCCTGCTGATTGACGAAGCGGTAACGCCGCTGATCATCTCGACCAAAGTGGAGAACGCGCCGCTCACAGCCGCCATCAATGAAGCCTGCTCGCTGGTGGAAAAATTTGTGAACGGCGAGCACTATCGCTCTCAGGTGCGTCATAAGGAGATCGAATTCACCAGCGACGGTGAGAAGCTCCTGACCGAATGCGGCACACATCTTTCCGGACTGTGGCGGGCACCGAACCGCTGCCGGGAGCTGCTCCGGCTGGCGCTGTCGGCGCGCGAGTTCTATCACCGCGGACAGCAATACGTCGTGGAGAATGACAAGGTAGTGATCGTGGATGAGTTCACCGGCCGCCCGATGGCAGACCGCTCGTGGCGTCAGGGCCTGCACCAGGCGGTGGAGGCGAAGGAATGCCTGCCCGTGACGCCGCCGTCGGACACCATCGCACGCATCAGCTTCCAGAAATTCTTCCGCTTCTACCGGCGCCTTTGCGGGATGACAGGCACAGCGCGCGAGGCCGCGCCGGAGTTCTGGCACGTCTATGGTCAGGCGGTGGTGCCGATTCCGACAAACCGGCCGTGTGTTCGTGTGCAGGCGGAATCGAAATATTTTGCCACTCACGGCGAAAAGCTCGACGCCATCGTGCGGCGGGTGAAGGAAATCCATGCGGCCGGCGCGCCAATACTCGTCGGCACCCACAGTGTGCGCTCCAGTGAGGAACTCGCCACACGGCTGGAACGGGAAAACCTCATGCCGCACGTCTTGAATGCCACGCGCATCCGCGAGGAAGCCATGATCGTCGCCGCCGCCGGTGAGCCGCGCCGCATCACCATCGCCACTAACATGGCCGGCCGCGGCACCGACATCCGGCTCTCGCCTGGCATCGCCGGCATCGGCGGCCTGCATGTTATTTCCGCCGAACGCAGCGAATCCGGCCGTGTGGACCGTCAGCTCTACGGCCGCTGCGCCCGTCAGGGCGATCCGGGAATGGGGGAGTCGTTCGCTTCCGCAGAGGACGAATTGTTAAAACGCTTCACTTCCGCGCCGGTCCGCAGCGCGCTGGAATCCGCGTTGGCCCGCGGCGTTCCGGGCGCGCAGCAATTCGCCGAGCGGGTCATCAGGAAAGCTCAGCGCACCGCCCAGCGCGAAGCCTACCGCCAGCGGCGCCGCATTCTCGAGAGCGACGACTGGCTGGAGAGTTCCCTGTCGTTCGCAGGACCGGACGGTTTTTGAACAAGCCCGGGACCGCACCTTTGCAAGGCGCTGAACTCGAATGCTTGAGCCTATCGACATGATGAGGAACTCGAATGGCGAGCGGCTTCCCGGGACCGCACCTTTTTAAGGCGCTGAACTCAACTGCTTGAGCCTATCGACATGATGAGGAACTCGAATGGCGAGCGGCTTGCAAAGCCGCGGTCCCGGGGAATGCACTGCTCCACAGCCAGTCGGAAGCTATGGAAACAAGGCCCGCCTTCACCGGGTTTTGTTCGATATAGCGGACGACACTCGCGTAATGGGCCGCATCACGGATAAAACGGTCATGGTAGTCGGGAGCCCAAAAGGACTCTCCGGTGCGGGCGAGCGTAATGTTGATCTCCCGCGCAGTGTGCCGTTTCCATGAATGCACCACCGAGCCTGGCGAATAGCCTGGAATTGTCTCTATGAGCGAATGCACATGATTCGGCATCACGCACCATGAGAGGAGCCTGTAACGTTCGCCGTCGAAGAACCGCAGTGCCTCCTGCACAATCATGGCAAACGGCGGCTGCCGCAGCCAGCAGGCACCGTGCCCGGCGTCTTCATACGCGGCAATCCGCCTTCGCAGTTCGATGGCCTCCGGGCTGTCCGCGGCGTGCCGTTCATGCCAGTTCAATTCCCTTTTCCATGCATCAATCAGGGGCGCAGGGACGGAATCACCGAGACGAAAAGTGAGCGACTGAATAAGCCCCGGCTGGTCAAAATGCGGCAAATAGTCGCGGGAATGCCAGCCTTTCGGGGGCCGGACCGGCAATGGTTGCTTTGCTTCGTTCACAAATGAATCGTGTCTTGGACGCATCTGGCCAGCAAGATTATTTTGAGAAGGTAATTATGA
>JANNVM010000978.1:0-2643 GCA_031414455.1 Verrucomicrobiota bacterium | reverse complement strand
TTTCTGCTCGTTGGTGAGACTGTTGCTATAGGCGAGCACCTGCTCGGTCTCTTTTTTCAGCGTGGCGTCGTCCGTCGTGGTCTTCGGCGGCGGCGGCGGACGGAACTGCGCGGCGGATTCTATGACGAACGGCTTCACCCGATACCAGTGGGGTGTGAGGAAGCCGGGAGTGACTTTCTTGCCATCAGCAAGGGTAAATGTGATGGGCTGCCAGCGGTCGGGGTCGAGGATTTTGTCGGGCGGGTTGACGGGCTGGTAAAAGGTGTAGTCCGAATACGGAACGCCGTCGGAGCCCGCTTCATCGCCCTCCTGGTTGGAGCCGTCGTGACGGCGGTAGTCAATGACGGCCTGAGCCGCAAGATAGCCGACGCCTTCCGGGGTGGCGGGATCTTTGGAAATAACGGACGGGTCGAAGCCCATGCCTTTCATTTCCCCGTCGAGATAAGCTTTGTCGGGCGCATAGACGTAGAGCAGTGAATGATAGGAGGCGTAGGCGATGGCCTTCTGCTTGTTTTCGAGAGTGTGCTCGGATTTGGGGCGGCGAAGTTTGTCGCCCTGGCGGGAGCCGACGGCTTTTTCATCGTAGGCGGCCCAGGCGTCATACAAGGCGGTGGCCCAGATGGCCATCATGCGGGAGATAATGGTGGGGCGCGGGGCATTGCGGTCCACTTCGCGGGCGGTGGCTTCCTGCATGATGTCGAGCCATTGATAAGCGTGACTCTGCTTCGACTTGTCCTCGACGGAGAGAAATTTATGGAGGGGCTTCTCGCCTTTTTCCTGGGCGGCGACGGGGAGGGCGGGTAGCGCCGCAAGAGCGACAGCAAGGCTGCGGGTCAACATTCTGAGGTTCATGGAAGTGGCTGGTTTTAGGGGGCGGCAACGTGAGTCAACGATGGGGCGGAGATTATCTCAATCCCACCTGGACGAACGCGCGCTTCCAATGGATGAACGCCGGTTACGGGGTGACGGGTGATTTAAATGCCAGAATCCGCGCAGCTTCGCGCGGGCGAACTCTCCACACTTGCGGACGGAAAAACCACCTCCATCGTCGGAGCCGTTTCTCAAACCTCCCAACAAAGACCACTCATGCGCAAGCCTATCATCGCCGCCAACTGGAAGATGCACAAAACCCCCGGGGAGACGGCTGAGTTTCTCAAGGACTTTACCGTGCTGGCGAAGGATGAGCAGCGCGTGGACATTGTTATCGCCCCTCCGTTTATCAGCCTTGCCTCGGCCGTGGCTTCCATCGGCCAGCATGACGGCATCCGTCTCGCCGCGCAGAACATGCACCATGAACAGAGCGGGGCCTTCACGGGGGAAATCAGCCCGTCGATGCTGCGGCAGATGCTCATCACTTACGTTATTCTCGGCCACAGCGAGCGCCGGAGTCTTTTTGGAGAGACCGATGCGTTCATCAACAAAAAGGTGCTGGCAGCGCACGCATGGCATCTGCGGCCAATCCTTTGCGTGGGGGAAACGCTGGATGAGCGTGATGCCGGGAAGATCGAGTCCGTCCTGACCACACAGCTTACCGGCAGCCTGAAGGATGTCACCGCCGAGCAGGTGGTGGGCACCGTGATCGCTTACGAGCCGGTCTGGGCCATCGGCACCGGCCGCACCGCCTCGCCGGAACAGGCCCAGGAAGCGCACGCCTTTATCCGCAAGGTGCTCGGTGATCTCTATGATTCCGAAACCGCGCGCAAAGTGCGCATTCAATACGGCGGCAGCGTCAAGGCCGGCAACATGGCCGAACTGATCGCTCAGCCGGATGTGGACGGTGCCCTCGTTGGAGGCGCGAGCCTTGAGAGCGGGAGCTTTTGGGAAATCTGCCGCGCCGCCGCAGAAGGATCGGCGAACAAAACGGAGTAGCCCTCACGCCAGTCTCCGTGAGCGCAGACGCCGCCAGAAGTAATAATCGGTGTCAGCGGGGAAATCCTGGCAGTGCGGGCGCAAATCACGCCATGGTCTGAGTACCGTGCCGCCGACAAGCGTTTCGTTGAGGCTCGCTTCCGTGGTGATGGAGCGGACGTGCGGGAACTGCGCCCGGAGGAATTTCCGGAACGCACTCTGCATGGTGCGGTGCCCCTGACCGATGACAAGATTCGCCGCGAAGATGGCGTCTTTTGCCAGGCTCCGCCGCAGCGCCGCGAGCAGTTCCGGCGTGTAAATGCCAGGGCGGGCGACATCTTCACTCGTCACGCCATAGACGTCGTCAAAGATGACATCGAACTTCCGGCGGTTCTTCACCAGCCATGCGTAGGCGTCGCCGGTGATGATGTTGGCCCCGATGTCATCGAGCGCCATGTATTCGCGGGCGAGGGAAATCATTTCGCCGTCAATCTCCACGGCCGTGATCTCGAGGTCCGGCAGCAGATGCCGCAGGGTGCGCAGGCTGGTGCCGCCGCCGAGGCCGAGCATGAGCAGCGACTTCGGTTTGCCGGGATGGGAAAGCACGCCGGCGGCGATGTTATCCCATGCGAGCCCGGTGAGAAAATGGTCACGGCTCCACCATGCGTGGATGGCACCGGTGACGCGGAACTCCACCTCATTTTTGTCGCCCCAAACGGCGATGGATTGAAACGCGGTATTGCGGGTGGTGAGCAGTCGCATGGGAAAATTGCCGGTTAAAGAATCCCCTCCACG
>JANNVM010000977.1:0-1585 GCA_031414455.1 Verrucomicrobiota bacterium | reverse complement strand
GGCGGTGCCGGACACGGCTCCACCGGTGATGCTGGCGGCGGTCCGGGCATTTGGGTTTCCTGCCGGCTCGGCCAGGGGAAATGCCTTCCGCACCTGGGAGATGGAGCCGCGGGGCTGGTGGAAACTGGAGGGTCCGGCGGGTGAATGGAATGTGCTCTTCACCGGCCCGTCACATTTTGTCAGGCCTACGCTGCTCACGCTAAAACTGGAGGACGGCGCGAAAAATACGAGCCTGCGCCCGTCACCGCATTTCGACTACGCCTGCTTCACCGAAAGCAGCTGGGACACAAAGCCGGCGCTTGCTTACTGGCAGCCGTTCACGGCGAAGAGCACATCGGTGACCCATGTCGGATTCAAGCTGGCGACGGACGGCGTGGATGGTGCGGGGCCGGACTCGCAGACGCTGATGCTTTCCATTCACCGCTGCACGGAAGGCACGCCGGACACCTGGCCGCAGATTGGACCGGCCATGGCGGTGCCGGGAGTGGATTGCGGAGGACCGAAGAGTTATCACTACAGCGCCGGCTGGCATTCCGGCGAGGTGAAACTGGAGCCCGGCGGGCGCTATGCAGTAAAACTGTGCGCGGAAAAGAAAGCCGGCGTCATTCAGGCGTTTTGGGAAAAAACCGAAACACCCGGTGCCTGCCACCGCACTGGCGCTGAAGGTACTGCCGCAACCCGCCACCGGCTCTGGATGACCGTCTCCGGTGACGGCGACGGACTGCTCGTTCCCTGCAACAAACGCGTGCATCGCGAGTTCGGTGACTTCGCCGGCTACACCACAAGCTGGACGCAGTCGTGGAAGGCACAGGGTTCCTCGCTGAGCGGCGTTCTGTTATACACGGCCACCTCCGGGACGCAGCCGCGCATGGAGGAACAGCGCATCGCGGTGCGCATCCATCGCGATGGACCGGACGGGCCGGTGATCAGTCAGGAGAAAATTGCCGCGGTCGCCGCGAACTACACGGGCGACGCTGCATGGGGTGTCATCGGTGCCGTCTTCGCCCGTGATGAAGTCAAACTCACTCCCGGGGCGACCTACGCCGCCGAATTCACCACGCTCGAAACACCGGAGAGCATCGGCAATTTTGTGAACTTCAAAAAGCAGGTCAACGACCGCAAGCCAGGTTTCAATCCCTACCTGCGCCCCGCCACCGATCCCTATCCCGATGGCGACGCATGGAAGGCCGGCAAAGAAAAGGCCCCCGGCGATCTCGACTTGCAGGTGGTGGAATATGCACCTGCTGCGCCGTGAGCGCGCCGGAGGTCTCACACACTTTCCGCCGCCTCGCGCACGAGGCGCTCCGTCGTCTCCCAGTCAATGCAGGCGTCGGTAATGGACACGCCAGGCTGCAGTTCACTGAGTGGACGGGGAAACGGCTGACTGGCGGCATGGAGGTGGCTTTCCAGCATGGCCCCGCAAATGCCAGGCAGGCCGGCGGCTCGCAGGGCGAGGATATGGCGGAACGTGTCCGGCATTTTCGCGTGATCCTTGCCGCAGTTCGCGTGGCTGGCGTCTATCATCACACTCTCCGGGAATTTCGCACCGCGCAGCGCCGCGAAGACCGACTCAACGGTCGCGCGA
>JANNVM010000976.1:0-2984 GCA_031414455.1 Verrucomicrobiota bacterium | reverse complement strand
CGGTCGCGCGGCGGACGTGCCCTCGTTTATTCCCATGCTCATCGGCGGCGTCGTTCTGTGGGATGTCGTCTTCCGGGCGCAGCAGGGGGTCGCGATTTCCTTTCTCGAAGACGTCTGGACGCGAAACCTTCTCAACATCTTCGCGGCACCGGTCCGGCCGGTGGAATATGTCGCCGCGGGATTCATCGTCGGGTTCCTGCGCATCGTCGTCACCGTGGTGGTTCTTGCGGTCCTCGCGGCGGCGTTTTACAGCTTCAACGTCCTTCAGTTTCACTGGCATCTCGTGCCGTTCTTTGGACTGCTCATGGTCTTCGGCTGGAGCCTTGGCATGATTTCCAGCGCCCTCATCATGCGCTGGGGCCAGGCCGCGGAGAGCCTCGCATGGGCCGTGCCGTTTCTCATCCAGCCGGTGGCCGCGGTGTATTACGACATCAGCGTCCTGCCAGGCTGGGCGCAGAACCTCGGCTGGTGCCTGCCCTGCACCCCGGTCTTCGAAGGCATGCGCGCCGTGATCCGCGGCGAGGGCCTCGACTGGAGCCTGATGGGGCTTTCCTTTGTTACCAACATCCTCTGGATGGCCGCCGCCGGCGGCATCTTTTTGTGGGTGCTCCACAGCGGACGCCGGCGCGGAATGCTGACGAAAGTGACGTCGCATTGAGCGCCCGGAATTCACCGGGGGATGCCTGGCAGGACTGATCCACCAAAGTTGCGGGCTCCCCGGAGCGTGAAAGTAGAGTGACTGTGCCGGTAAGGCCAGTCGCTTGAGTTGGGCACCGGGCGCTGACGACCAAAGCGAGTGGGCTTACAGCCACACTCGCTCTACTTTCGGCGCCGGTCACAACCCGGCAAGTTGACTGAGGCGCACCACTAGCCGGACTGCTCCGGCCCCACCCGGACGACGAGCGGTGCTCCCCGGAAGTAGCGGCCGCAGACTTCGCGGACTTCGGCGTGAGTAATGCCGCGCACACGCTCCAGCACTTCGGTGCTGTGGTGAAAGCCGAGGCCGTAGAGTTCATCCAGCGCGGCGATCTGCGCGAGACCGGAGTTCTGCTGCTGCTGCATCGCCTGTTTGCCGATCCACGTTTTGCGCGCCCGTTCGATCTCCGCTTCAGTCAGGCCGTCCGCGGCGAGCGTGTGGATTTCCTTCACCAGCTCCGCCTGGGCGAAGTCGAGTTTCTCCGGCGCGGTGCTCAGGTAGAAGGTGAACAGGCCCGGACACATGCCGAGGATCTGGGCGGCCCCGACGCTGTAGGCGAGGCCGTGCTTTTCGCGGATGGCTTCGAAGAAACGGCTCGCCATGTCGGAGCAGGCCTCGTCAATAAGATCGAGCACGACACGGTCGGGATGCGACAGCGGCACGGTGGGGAATCCGGCGACGAGGAATGCCTGCCGCTTGTCCTTCGCCACATTGATGGTGTGACCGGTGTGAGGGGGGATCGCGGGCAGATCGTCGCTTTCCTGACGCGGGCCGGCGGGCATCGCGGCAAAGGCTTCCCCAACGAGATCGCGGACTTCGGTGAACTTCACATCGCCAAACACCGAGAGCACCGCATTTCCTGACAGCACGCGGGCGGCGTGGAAGGACACTAGTTGTTCGCGTGTCAGGGTGGTCAGTGATTCCGGCGTGCCTTCGCGATTCAGCGCAAACGGATGCTCTCCGTAGGACGCACGCCGGAGTTCGCGGAAGGCGATGAACGACGGATGGTCCTCCTGCTGCTTGAGCGCGGCGATTTGGCGCTCCACCTCACGGGAAACCTCGTCCGCGGGAAACGACGGATGCAGGAGCACGTCCGCCCACAGTTCAATGCCGGTGCGCAGGTCCGGCTGGAGCACGTTCACCGAAACAGAAAAGCTGCTCCCGGCACTGTCAGCGCCGATGGAACCGCCTCCCTCCTCGATGAGATCCGCGATGTCGTCCGCGCTGCGGCTCTGTGTGCCTTTGATGAGCGTGCGCGCCATGAGCCGGCCGAGGCCGCTGTCACGCGCGGTCTCCGCCAGCATGCCGCCGCGGAGCGTGGCGTGGAGGGATACCAGCGGCAGCCGGGCATCCTCGCGAACGAGAAGCGTCAGGCCATTTGCATAAACATGACGCTGCACTTCCTGAGGACCCGTCACGGAAATGTGAACCGTGCTCCGCGAGACCGCGCCTGGAGGGTTGATGGAGATGCTGTTCAGCGTGTTCCCGCACAGGTATTTCCGGGCAGCGCGCTGCACATCCTGCGGCGTCACGCGGCCGGCGGCAGCGAGATAATCGCGGGTGTAGTCCGGATTCCCTGTCGTATGCCAGTTGCCTCCGAGATCGGACGCCATCCCGCGCATGGACGTGAGGCCCTGGAGCTGGTCCGAGAGAAACATCCGGCACGCGCGCTGCACTTCCTGCTCCGTGACACCGCGGTCCTGGATGACATCGAGTTGCTCCAGCATCGCCTGTTCCGCCGCGACACGTTTGTCAGGATCACACTCGGCGCTGATATAAAAGATGCCGCCCTGGACCGGCGTGTAGGCGCCGGCGCCGATGCTGTGAACGAGCGCCTTCCGCTCCCGCACTTCACGCCAGAGCCGCGACGTGCGCCCGTGACCCAGCAGCGTACCGAGCACTTCCAGCGCCGGCGTGTCTTCATGGAGCAGGCCGGGGATGCGCCATGCGAGTTCCATCTTTGTCATTTCAGTGGCGAACGACTCGTGCGCGTCACGGCGCGCCGTTTGTGAGGGCTCGTCCGGCAGAAAAACCGGCGGAGCGCTGCGCGTCGTCCACGCGCCAAAGTGCTGCTCCACTTTACCGCGAATGGCCGCCGCATCAAAATCGCCCACGATGACGAGGAACGAGCGGTCCGGCACATAACGGTTTTGCCAGTAACCAAACGCGGCCTCGCGCTCTACCGTATTGAACAGCTCCAGCCGCCCGATAACCGGCTCACGGAAGGGATGCTCCCGATACAGGGTGTTGAACATGAGTTGACTCACAGCGCGGCCAGGGTCGTCTT
>JANNVM010000975.1:0-3241 GCA_031414455.1 Verrucomicrobiota bacterium | reverse complement strand
TTTACAACTTGCGGCAGTTGCGGTGAGGAGGAATGTGAGGCCTGAGAACCGCCGGCGATCAGTGAAAAAGAAAGGGGGCATGACAAGCGGAGGTTGATGTGACGGGTAGAGAACCACGCGGGGTCCACTTTCAACGACATTGTATCGGAAGTTCCCCCCATAGCCAATAGCGGTTTTTCTTCTCCAGCCCTTATTTTATGCGGGCTGGACGGTTTTTCGGCAGCTTCTTCTTAGTGGCTACTTTGCTCCTTGAGCCCGGCAGCATGGCGGGGAGGGTGACTCCTGCGGCGGTAATCAGCGATTGCACGTCTTTCCGTGGCTGGAGCATCACTTTGATGACTCCGGCGACTTCCACGGCGCAGTAGGTGTTGAGCCGGTCGAGCCCCTCCTTCACCGTCAGGTCGAGGTGCGCCCAGCGCTTGCCGAGTTCCTGCATCAGCAGGTAGGCGAGCATGACCACCAGCAGATGGCCGCGGGTGCTGCTCTCTTTGCGCACATGCACGGGACGCATTTCCAGTTCCACGCTCTTGCTGCGCCGGAACGCCTGCTCGACTTCTCCAAGGCTTTTATAACGGTCATGCACTGTCTCTTTGCTGGCCTCTGCGGCGCTGAGATCCGTGCGCAGGACATAACAGCCGTCGAGCTTTGCCTCCTCCTCAAGGGCACCGGAGTCTGCGCAGAGCGTGAGCGTCCGCTCATGGCTCTGCACGCTCATCCAGCGGCTCAGCCCGAGAGTTTTGACACGCTGCTCCATGCGGCGTTGCGCGGTGGCGACTTTGGCCCGCGGGTGCTCGGCGAGGTAAGTGTTGAGTTCGCTCACGGCTTTCTCAAGAGCCTGCTTTTTGCCGGCCCGGTTCGCGGCAATTTCGGCCTGACGCACGGGGTTGCGCCGCAGGATGAAGCGTTCCATGCGCGGTGCGCTCTCTTTGTCAGGAGGTGCCGTGTCCCCGCCGGCGGCGGGCGGCGGCGGCGGCACGGTGGAGGGGGCGATGACTTCGCCAAGGGGTTGATCGAAGAGTTCCATCTGCAGCGTTCCGCTCTCCAGCATGGTTTCGATCTGCGGCTTGCTGATGGCGGTGATGTAGTGCAGTCCGGCGGCGCTCAGTTCGCTCAGTTGCGGGCCGCGCAGCATGCCGCGATCCCCCACCAGCGTAATGTTATGGGCATCGAAGCGCTGCCGCAGTTTGGCGATCTGGGAACTGACGGTCTTCGGATCGGCGGTGTTGCCGCGGAAGGCTTCCAGGGCCACGGGCACGCCGTGTTCATCACAGAGCAGGCCGATGACGATTTGCTTTTTGCCGCGCTTGCCGTCGCGGTTATAGCCGAAGGCCGCCAGGGCGTTGTGTTCGCCTTCAAGGTAAGTGCTGGTCACATCATAAAGGTAGAGCGAGGGCTTTTCTTTGGCGGCGCGATGCTTGAAGAGGTCCTGCTCGATGGCCTCCTGCCGGTCATGGAGCCACGCGAGATTGGCATAGAGATCATCCTCATCAAAGGAGGGCAGCCCCAGCACGCACTCCGCGCCGAGGTCGCGTGCCAGGCGCACGGCACTGAGCCGCGAGCCCTGGTCGAGGGCGCGGGCGATGACTTGCCACAAGGCCAGGCGGCCCTCACGGTCATCGCCCAGCGCCGCCGTGATGCCGAGGTCTTCGGCAAGGCCCCGCAGCACGGCGATGGCGCCCACGCCCGGCCCCTGGACGAAGGATGGCGCTGCCTCCGCCGCCACAGCGACCGGCGAAGGGTGCCCCGCTTTCGACGGCTTTGGATTCAGGGCCTCCCTCTCGAGCAGATCGGCGAGTTGATCCTTGTGTTTGAGAGCGAGTCGAATGGCATTGATCTCAGACTCAGAGCAATCCGAGAGGTTGCCCAAAGTGCGGTGCTTGACCTTGCCCTCCACGCGAAAGGACGAACGCAGCAGCACCCGGGAGTAAGCAACCCCCTTGGCCGAACGGACGATGGACGTGTCCAGATACATCAGTGTCCACACATAGAACGCGGTATCATTGATTTATCAAGAACAAATGCAACAAAACGCGAAATCTTAGTGGCTACACTTTCTGCGCAAAAAAGCACTGCAATCCTTGCTGGTACAACGATTGAGCCATTCTTAGGCTCAAACGAAGGGGGAACTTCCGCTGTATCTGAAAACTTGAACGCTTTCAGCACGGCATCCGCCAGTTCATCCAGCGTGGCGTCGCCCGGCACGGACAGCAGGCACGATATCCCGGCCAGCGCCTGTCCGCCGGCGAACTTGACCTTGATGATATGGGTTCCGGTCTGAGTGACCGGCGGCGCCGGCTGAAATACGTTATTCCATTCGGGAAACCAGGGACGAAAAACCGGCTGGAGTATTCCGAAGCCGGCATCTTCGGGCTCATCCTGCATCCAAAGTTCACTGACCCCGCCTGTCAGGACTGAATCCAGAATGGCCCACGTTACCGCTTTGCCCCACGCCGTGCGCCGGGCCTTCTGCATGATCCAGCCACGGCTCTCACACCTTCGACCCGCCAGCGGACGGGCCTCCAGTTCGACAAGCCCGAATCGCGCGTGCAACTGGGCGTTCCACGCCGAAACCGTTCCTGGAAGCTCATACACATGGCAGCGTTCGTCAAAGTTCTTCCAGTTCGATTCCTTAAATTCGGCGAGAAAGATCACATTTTCGACAAACTGACACTGGCGCCGCCGGTCGCTGGCGCCCAACACTGCCGCATCGGCTTGAAACAGCCACGCTTCCACGAGCGCAAAGTATTGCTCGGCCGGATTCAGCCCGCGCCAGACGGCAAGGATCTCTGTGTCGATCCTCAGGCGCGTTCCCTCGGATCGCGCCAGAGCCATCACGCGCAGCAACACGTAAATCCCCCCAATATTGGGATAGTCCCGCAGCAAGGGGCGCTTCAGACAGTTCTCGATGGGTGCCGCGAGCCGCGTGTTCAATTCGGCAAGCGTTTCCGAAGGCAGGTTGCCCTGCTTGCTCTTCGTCACGAGCCCCGCTTCACCGATGAATTCGATCAGCGTTTCGACATCGCGGAGAATCGTGCCAGGACCATCGGCGGAAATGTTTTGTTCACGAAGGAACTGCCGGGAAGCGTCGGAGGATTTTGTCAGGGAATTCATGGATTTTTCCGGAGTGTCCGGTGATTCGTGTTCAAATGCTAGTCGAGAAACTCCCCGCCGACCACTTCCTCCTCGCCGGAATCTTCGTGGATTCCCTGAGAGATGACACGATTGGTGATTTCATCGAGGT
>JANNVM010000974.1:0-20919 GCA_031414455.1 Verrucomicrobiota bacterium | reverse complement strand
CCCCGCTTCATACACCGTCCCGGTGCCGCCAAGGGCACCCGCTCCGGCGATAACATCCACATCGGTGTCGTCCTGAGCGGAGACCAGCACGTTGCCGCCCGCTTCCACCACGCTGTTCACGCCGATGAAAGCATGCGTGGCGCTTTTCACGGAAACGAGGTTCACCGAACCGACACCACTGGCGATGCTTACGCCGCTGCCTTTGGCCAGACTCGCGGAAAAGGCGAAGATGTCTTCATTGGCCTTCGCCAGCACCTGCACGTCTCCCCTGACGAATATTTCGGCGCTGGGGCCGACGCCCGCCTCCGTCACGTTATCCAGCAGGGCCAGACCAATCGCGCCACCCACAGCACCGGCCGAAAAAGCGGTGCGGTTGAGCGCCGCGCCACCGGTGACCGCCGAGAAGAAGGTGTCCGCGCCCGCGGCGACGAGAACGGACTGATTCGCCCCGGCTTCCGTGTTGACTTTGTTGACGTCCGTGTCGCTGCCGATGTAGGCCCGCGTCTGGTTGGACGTGATCAGGGCTGCGGCGGAGAATTGCACGCTGATCGCCGCCGACGAGCCGAATCCGACCGCAAGAGTGTTCACATCGTCGCCTGAAGTCGCCACCACTGCGAGTCCCTGGATCAGGCGCGTCCCCGGACTGGCGGAGCGGGTGAACACCATGTCGTCATCCTGCGGCGGCAGGACGACCGGTGTGAGGTCAACGAGGTGCAGCCAGGGCGAGTCGGGATCCAACTGGAAGACGCTCTCGACGAGGTCGCGGACCGGGTTGTCGAACACAAAGCCGAGCACTCCGACTACGAGCGACCCCACCATGCCGGGCACCGTTCCCAGGCCGATGGAGTGGCCCACGACGAACTGGCCGGAGTTGGTGGTAACAGCAGGCCGCAACCCGAGCGCCGTTACTTTGGCCTCATTGTCCACGAAGGCACGCGTATCCTTGTCGAGCAGAACGAACCCGCCGGAGGCACCCGCTGCGGTGACGGAAGACGCCACCATGCCGGCAATGTAATCAATCCTGGATTCGTCATCCGCATTCACAACCACGCTGCCCTGGGCTGTCACCACCGCATCGTTGTCGATATAGGCGAGAGTCGTTATGCCCAGTTTGTACACATCCGCCGCGCCGGCGATGGCCGCACTGTCGGTCAGACCCGCGTTGGCAGCGACGCCCGTGATGTCCTCGACCGACAGCGCGAGAATTTCGATATCGCCGTTGGATTTCACCTCCGCCCGCTGGTCCACACCCGCCCGGGTAGTCTTCTTAATGTCGGCCCCGTCGAAACTGGCACCCAATCCGATGGAGAACGCACCGCCGGATGAGAGAGCGCCGGCGAAACCCAGAATGTCAGTCGCGTTCAGAGCGAAAAGATAGACCTGCTGGTTCTCCGGAACGCCGATGTTGATCGGATTGATGCGGGTAATCCCGCCGGTGACATCGCTGGCGATAAACGCTAGCGTAGTTTCATTCAGGCTGTGAAGGGTCGCGGAACCGGCGACGCCGAGGAATTGCGTGCCGCCGCTGCCCACGGCTACTGCGAAGAGGTCGTCGTGATTCACGGCGATGATACCCAGCCCGTGAATCTCGCGCGGCAATCCGCCGGCCGGAACACTGAGGGGAGCGCCGCCGGCCCTCGCGTTCACCGTCGCGCCGCCTGAAATGTAAGCCTGCGTGTCCTTCGTGATGACTTCGGCGGTCAGCGAAACGCTCAAATTGAGGGCCTCCCCTCCGGTGGATTTGTTCCCTGCGAACGCGTCCGAATCCGTATCGTCGCGGGCGGAAATCAGGACGTTGCCGTCGGCAGCCACCAGCGTCGGGATCGGATCCAGACCGCTGATGAAGGCGGAAGTATGGTTGTCAATCTGGAGGATGGCACCCGCACCGGCACCCGCAATCACGCTGCGCGCCGGCGCTTCGCCTGTTGAAATCTGCAGCACATCCTCCGTCGCTGTGGCGAGGACGAGTACGTCTTTCCTCGCGAGAACCACCGCCCCGCTGACATAAGCTGTGGTGGTGTTGGTGTATTTGATATAGGCGACTCCAATCGAAGCCGTCGCCAGCAACCCTTCGGACTGGGCGTCGGTCAGGTGCAGCGCGTATTCATCCATGCCGGCGGCCACGCGCACACTTTGCCCGGGATCGGCGGATGGGGTTTGGGTGTTGACCCTGGCACCGCCGTCAATGTGCGCGGAAGTAATGTTGCCTTTGTCGTCCGGCAGGATCACCGCGCCCGAAACATCGAGGGAGAAGAGCACGGCCCCGGCCCGCGCCGTCGTGATCGTTTCAAAGTCGTCCCGTGCCGTGGCGACCACGGACACACCGCGCGTCAGAGCCATCACTGGCGTGGCCACGCGCTGGAGCAGCAATACGGCATCGAGCGCGGAAGGATTCGCGATGACCGGTGCCGCAAGTTCGAAGGGATCAAGAAAATTCGGCACGTAACCGATGTCGAACACACCGGTCGGCGCCAGACTCTCCCCGTGCGCGCTGGCATCCACCTGCGCATTGTCGCCGATGAACGCCTCGGTCACCTTGTTCGTCTGGATGACTCCGGCGGAAGCGCCCACCCCGCCGCCCAAACCAAAAGCGTTGCCCCCGACAATGAGGTCCACTTCACTCTCGTTGTCCGCCCAGAGGAGCACGTTATTGTTCGCCCGGACTTTCGCGCCGCCTTTGATATAGGCCCTCGTCGTCGGCTCAAGCAGGACCGCCGCGACCTGCGCAGCGATGCCCACGGACCCGCCGGCGCCAAACGAGATCAGGAACGAAGCGATGTCCTCGTCCGAAACCGCCTTGATGTCCACGTCGGCCCTGGCTTCCACTTCTGCGTCCTGGATATACGCTTCAGTGATCTTCGTGAGGCGGACGCGGTCAATTGCGGCGCCGATGCCGCGCCAGAGTGAGGCCGACGCTGCGCCAGCGAGGTTAAGGATTTCCGTGCTGTCCCATGCAAACAAGCGCACCAGTTGCGAGTCTGTCGCCAGAGCGTCATCCATGTTCACCTTTGTCTCAGTGCCGTCGATGTAGGCCTTCGTAATGGGATCGAAGAGGGCCGCCGTCACCGATCCCGCCACACCCTGGCCGCCTGCCAGCGCGCCGCCAATCGCAACCGGACGCACCTCGGTGTGCGTTGTCGCGGTGACGGCGACGCCCCGCACAGGAACTGTCTTTCCGGTCCCATCGGCGTTTCGATCCACGACCACCGCCGCGTCCCCACCCGCCAGCGCGTCCACGCAGGCACCGCCCGTAATGTAGGCTTCGGTTTTGTCCAGTTTCATGTAGATGGTGACGGCAGCCCCGGCACCGCTCCCCAAAGACAGAGCCACAGCCTCCGCATGCGGATCAAAGAGGGCGTCGTTGCCGGCGTGGAGCAGGACGTTGCCCAGCGCACGAACCGTCGCGCCGTCAATGTAGGCCCGGGTGATCTTGTCGGAGAAAGCAAAAACCACCGAAGCAGCGATGCTCATCGGTCCGCCCGAAGTGCTGCTGAAGCCGCCGACCAGAGAATGAAGGTGGTCGCTGGAGATCGCGTCAATAACCACGTCGCCGCCGGCTTGCACGATCGCGCCGGGGTCAATGTGGGCCATAACTCTTTTATTCAACAAGTCTATGTGAGCGGCCGCGCCGATACCGGTAAACGGCGATCCGGCGAAACTGCCCGCCAGACCCAGAATGTCCGTCACATGAGTCGCCGAAATGTTGACGTCGAAGGCCGTCACGCTCGACGGACTCGTTTCCGGATCGCCTGCCCCCTGAGCAATGTAAGCGTCAACCAGGCTGTCCATCCGGAAGGCGACGACGGATGCGTTCAACCCCGCTTCACCCGCCGCCACGCTGCCGGTCGCATAGCCGAGCAGGTCATCGTGGGCACTGGCTTCAATATTCACGTTCAGGGGCCGGCCAAGGGCATCACCGGTCGAGCCGTCCACATGCGCCGCGACGGCGCGATGGATTTTGGGGCTGACGGCTGCGACGCCATAAGCCACACCGCTGCTCGCCGCATCGGACCGGGCAATCGCTGCGACGTGCGTTTCGTCATGGGCAACCAAATGCAAAGTCAGCGGCGTGACGACTCTCGCGTCGCCGGCAACGTAAGCTTCCACATTTCCGCCGGCGCTGAACAGGCTGGCGGCTCCGGCGGCGACCGTGATCTTCGCGTTGGCGGCGATCACATCCATGTCCCCGTCCTTGTCAATGTCGCCCACCGCAATCCCCAGCGTGCCGTTGCTGTCAGCAGTGATGCTGGAACCAGGCCCGAACGTTCCGTTGGCTCCGGTGTTGAGATAAATCCGGTTAGGCCCGGAAAGATTGGCGACAACGATATCCAGTTTGGTGTCCCCGTTCATGTCCTTGAGGAGAATCTGCGACAGCGGACCGCTGTCCGTAACGACGGTGCCCGGGCCAAACGTCAGCAACGCCGGCGTGCTGCCGAGGTTCTTATAAAGCCGGCTGCCCGCGCCGGCATTGCCCACCAAAATGTCAATACCGTTGACCCCGTCCACATCGCCCAGCGCGATGGATCGCGTAATGAAAAGGTCACTGCTCAGATTCACGCCGGGCGCGAACGTGCCACCGCCCAGATTCAGGTAAATCCGCGCCGGCGCACCCAGCTCGCCCTGGGAAAGGAGCCGCTGAAGATCAATCTTCCGCTGATCCAGACCGGCAAAACCCAGCAGGTTTTCCTGGACGAGATCCGCCAGCGTCGCGAGGCCCGATTCGATCAGCTTCCGCGCATCAATTGACTGAATCAGCAGATCGGTGAGGCCGGCGATCCCTTCTCTGACCAGTTCGCTGATGTCGGTGATCGGAGTTGAGAGCAAATCACCCAGCGTCACCGTCGGAACATTCAGGCTGCTGATCGTGACGAGACCGCGGCCAATCAACTGTTCGAGGAAGACCAGCCCGGAATTCACGAGCGCGTAGAGCGGGACGTTGTTGTTCTGATCAATCAGGTTGTGCGCCGCCAGTTGGGCCTGCGTCAGCAATCCTGAAGCGACGATAGCGTCCACGTTGATCGGCAGATTGGTGAAGTTCTGGAGCACCAGCAACCCCTCGCGCACGAAGTCATCAAGACCGGCGATGGCCGCATTGATCACGTCAGCCACCGTCACTGGTGACGACGAATCGAACCCAAAGCGGTCTATCAGTTTTTGCTCAATGAGATCAAGCAACCTGGTGATGTTGCCCTGCACCCAGCCGGCGATATCCACCACCACGCCTTCAAGGAAGTCCCCCAGATGAATGAGGCCCTTTTGGATAAGCGCGCTGAGATCAAACCCAACATTGCCCGTGACGACATCCGGTTTTCCGTCGCCGTTCAGGTCGGCAGCGCCGATCGCAGTGGTGAAATTCCCGTCCGTGGAAATGTCGCGGGCAGGCGAGAACGTCCGGGTCCCGCCATCCGCCTCGAACTTGTCATCGCCCCGGCCAAAGTTCAGGTAGAGCCGCGGACGCCCGCTCAGGTTGCCGACGACGAGATCCTTCTGGCCGTCGCCGTTCATGTCAGCGACCGCAATGGATGTGGTGAATTGCCCAAGGAGGGTGAAATCAAACACCAGCCTGACGCCCGCGCCGCCTTCGGTTACCAGCCGGAATCCCTGACGAGCACCAGCGATGGCCGCTTCCGCTGCGGCGGTATTCACATCCCGGGAAGTGGAGGTGAGAACGATCTCACCTTTCTCATTGAGCTGAACCTGAATCTCTCCCGGTAAAATCCCGGCCGCAGAACGGAGCTGCGCGTCAATTAGCGTCTGGAGGTCGTTAATCAGGTTTTGGACCGATACGTTGTCATCCGTGATTGCTGGATTGATCGTCACCACCACGGCGGACAACTCGAGCTGCAGCTTCACGTCCGCATTGTCCTTGGTCACCAGTCGGAATCCCTGGCGGGCGTCAGCAATGGCCTTCTCTGCGGCGGTGGACTTGAGTTCCCACGTGCTGGAAGTCAAAACGACCTTGTCCAGTGAAGCATCAAACTGAACCTGAATCGCTCCCGGCAATATTCCGGCGGCCTGAAGCTGCACGTCAATCTGCGTCTGGAGGTCGCTGATCAGGTCGGCAGCCGTTAAGTTGTTGGCCGTAGCCGACGGAGCGATCGTCACCGTCAACGTCTTGTCCCCGATGATGTCAACGCCTACCGAGAAGGTGCCCGTGCCATCGTTGAGATAAAGCCGGTTCTCCTGACCAAAGTTCCCCGAGATCACGTCGAGATCCCCGTCGTTGTCCATGTCTGCGAGAACGATGGCCAGCGTAAGGTCGGGAATCAGCGAGTTGAGGATGGTGGGGATGATATCCGCGTCGCCAATGCCGGGCGGTATCTGCATGTTCTTGACGAAGCCGACAAGGCTTCCGATTTCCTCGCCGGGCTTGAATTGGCCGAATTTGTCATTGATGTAAACCCGGTTGAACTGGCCGAAGTTGCCGGTGACCAGATCAAGGAATCCGTCCCCATTCAGATCGCCGAGGGCCGCGGTGGTGGTGATCGTGTCGCGGCCGGACAAGTCCTGTCCCGCCACACCGGAGAAAGGAGTGCCCGTGCCGTTATTCCGATAGATCCGGTTGTGCGGTCCCTGACCGCCGCCGGTCATGGAGGCCACGATGGACAGCACGTCCTCGTACGTGTGCGCATCAATGGTCAGATCCCTGGGCGTTTTGACGAACGCACCCTCACCAACGAAAGCATGGGCACCGATGAGGATCGTGCCCAGGTCCAGCGCCGCCGCCACGGAGACCGGACCGACACCGTTGGCCGACATTGCGCCGGCGCTGGAAATCAGCAGCACACTTCCCACCGCCTGCAGGGTTACATCATCGGCATACGGCAACTGAGTGCGCGCGCCGAGAGCGGCTTCGGTCACCGGCGTCAGGTCGTTCCAACTGACCGAACCGGCGACGGCGGCAACGGTATTCGTCCCCGCGTCGCCGTCGGAGAAGGCCACCACGGAGTCGCTGGAGTTGGCCACGACCACAAGGTCGCCGTTGTTCGCAACATTGATCGTGGTGTCCTGCGTGTAGGCTTTGACCAGTGAACCGAGGCCGTTCCGCGCGAACGAGCCTCCGATGCCGGCGTGATTTCCAAAGGCCACCGCGCCCGCGCCCGCGACAATCAGCGGCGTGTCCGTCGCGTCCAAGCCAACCGCGTTGAGCACGCTGACGGTCGTATCGCGAATGAACGACTGGACCGAGTAGGTGAGCGAATTGAACGCCACGTCACCCGAAACACCGAAGCCAAAATCGAGTCCGTTGACCGTGAAAAACCCGCTGCCCTCGCTCCGGGGTGTGCCGCTCGCCGCCGCACCGGACACGGAAATCGTCCATGCCTTCAGTGACGACTGAGCGTCGAGTTGCACATCGTTCCCGGCGATCACAGAACCCTGAACACCACCGGTGGGAATCGCCCCCACTGGTTTGAGCGCGTCACCGATAAAAGCGTTCGTCTTGCTGAACCCGTCGAGATCCTCGTCTTCCTCTCCGCCTTCATCGAGAGACATCGCTTCCCGGACAATGGTAAACGCCGCCGAAATGCCGACGCCGACATCGCGCCCCAGGGCCACGCCGCCGGCGATGTTGACAATAGCGCCGCCGTTCTCCGCGTCGAGCAACACATCGCGACCAGCGCTCGCCTGCGCCCGGTCCTCAATGTAAGCCAGCGATTCCTGGCCGAGCATCACGACGCCGAAGGCTCCATTCAGTGCCTGGTTCGTCCCGGCGCTGCCGCCCTGGGTCACCGCCAGGATATTGTTAACGGTGGAGGAGTGAACCGCGATGTCCCGGCCGGCCCTCACGAGAGTCCGGTCGTCAATGATGGAACGCGCGTAGTTGTCGGCGAACAGGCCATTGAAATAACCGCCGGCAGCATTGTCCGGGGTGCTGCCATCGGCGCTGAGCGCGGAATCCATGCCCGCAAGCATCGCGAGCTGGATCGTCGCGAAGGAATCCAGTTTCACGTCCTGATCGCTCCCGTCCGGCACGCTGCGCTGGTTGATCCTCGCTCCCGCGGCGATGCCGGCGGTGGCCATATTGTACACGTCAAGGTAGTTCACCCCGCCGGCGATGGTCGTCGGTCCGCCGGAGACTGTCGTGTGGACGTAGCTGGAGCCGGTCTGATTCGGGTTCGCGAGGAACGGCGCAAGGAAGGTCGCCAGCGGGCTGAGTGCGTTCCTGAGGGCAACGCCAACAGCGCCGGCGTCGGCGTATTCTTCGGCAATACGCGCGCTGCCCGTCGCCGTGTCAGTGTCGGCCAGCGAAATCGCCGGCTCGAACACGGAGATGGGATTCGTGATGGTCGCTGTGGCGGTGATTTGCACGCCGTGCGTCACGTCCACAATCGCGTTGTAGCCAATGAACGCCGTGGCCTGATTGAACACCCGCGAGAATACCACCGCACCGCCGATGCCCGTGCCTCCGGTTGAGTTCGCCGCGGCACTTGCGGCGAAATGCTCCTCGGCCACCGAGTCCACGGTCAGCGTGCCGCCCACAGTCACGAAAGCCCCGTCGTCAATCAGCGCGGCCGCCTTGTTCCCGGTTTCCACCAGCACGACCGCCGCCGCCAGCGAAACGTCAGACCCGCTCAGATCCGGATCAAGGGTGACGCCGTCAATCACCTGGCTGAGGTCAATGCTGCCGAGAAAATCTTCGAGCGCGGTGATGATGGCATTGCTGCCGGGTGCCGTCTGGACGTTGCCGAAGGCCCGCGATTGGGTCGAAAGGTCCATCGAGCGGGCGCGGACGATGAGGTTGCCGGTGACCGTGACGGTGCCGGCCACCACTGCCGAAGCCGAGGAGAAGTAACTGCCGAGGACCAGCGTCCCGCCAAACCCGATATTCTGGCTGGCGTTGAATCCAGTGGCCGCCGCGATGTTAGTAAAGGTGTTGGTGTTCTCGGCCCGGACCGTTGCGTTTTGGGCCGCGATGGTGACGCCAGCCTGAATTTCCGCGACCGATTTGCTCCTCGCCCTGGCATAGGAAATGGACACGCCAATGTCTTCTCCCGCTGCCGGCACAAAGACCGTGACGGCCAGAGCATTGCCGGCGGTGGCCACGATCTCGACGTTGCGCACCGCACTCAGTATCGCGCCGTTTTCCACGCTCACGACCGCGCCTGGCGATGAACTGCTGTATGTGGCGCCGAACTGCTTGCCCGTCGAGGTCACGGCAACGTTCGCGGTCGCTGCGGAGTTGAGGAATATGTCCTGACTGGCGGTGAGTTGTGCACCGGCATGAAGAACGACCTGTGACTTTGCTTCCGCCAGGATCGCGACGGCCTGTCCGGAGAAATCAATCTGCGCGTGATCAAGAATCTCCTGAACGACGCCGGGGGAAACCGCCGGACTCGAATTCGTGTTCACAGTGGCCGCGGTCTCGATTCGAATATCGCGGCCGGTGATTCTTGCTCCCATCCCGATCTCAATCGAACTCTTCGTCCTGAGACTGAGGAACACCGCACCACCGATGCCGAAAGTCCGGATGTCCGTGGCGGTCAGCGTAACATTGCCCGCCGTGAACGCGCCGTTGGCTCCCGCCAGAATGATCGCGCCCTCGCCCAGCACGATTTCCGGCGAGGTCAGCGTGATGTTGCCCGAGTTGGCGACAGAGGCGGAAGTGTCAATGAACGGATTGCCGCCCCCCGCCACCTGCCGGCTGGAAATGCGCGCGTCGTTGCTGTCGTTCTGATCGTTCGAGAACGGAATCAGTTCAATACCGTCCTGTGCCTGAAGGGTGATGTCCCTCAGCCCGCTCCCGCCCACGGAACCCGCCACGACCAGTTTGCCGGGCGAGACGATGGACTCATTGCCGTTGCCTGTCGCATCACCGGGGCGCAGCGTTTCAGATACGGTGAGCGAAGTCGCCGTCACCGCGGTGATATGATAGGTGCCAAGGTTGGTGTTGAAACCCGACACGATGATTGCCTGACCCGCAAGAAAGCCGTCGGTCAGGAAACTGCCGGCGGAGCGCAGGAAGCGCTTTGTTGCGACGTCCACGGTGAGCGTTGTGCTTCCGGTCAGCGCGGGCACGACGATCAAAGTGAGGAGATCGGGAGTGGCATCGTCATTGCCTCTGACACTCGAAAGAACAGTCGTGCCCTTGAAGTTGAGAGTCGTGTTGCCGGTGATGATCAAATTCAGACCGGAGAGGGTGGTGACGGGCAGCGGCTCGAAAGCCGTGATGAGGCCCGGAATGTGGCCGTTGCGTATGATGGCTGTCGTATTCGGATCCGGCGAGGGGGCGTCGCCAAGGTCGGGAAAGTTCAGCGTGCCGTTCATCCAGTCGCGAAAGACCACGCGAAAGACCGGCCGAAGAATCTGGCTCTCCCACAACGGGAAATTGCCGGAGCCCGCGGCAAACACTTCGGTGACCCACTTTGCCGGGTCCACCTCGCTATAGCCATTTTGCACCGGGTCAGGGTCACCGACGTTCGGCTTCACGACTCGAAAGATCCGCTGCACGTTCACCGGATTGGCCACCGACTGGACGCGCATGGGGCCGGCGATGACATCTCCATCTGCACTATTCGTTAGTTCGATGCGCAATTTGGCCCCTGTCGCGGTGACGGTTCCCAGCACGTCGAAAGCAAGACTTATCGCACCGTCGGGGCCGAAGCCGCTGTCCTCGATTTGAGTTGGAAAAAGACGCTGGTCAGCAGTGAAGGTCCCGAGCAGCGCGTTAGTCGCGTCATCGAACACTTTGTACGTCGCGTTGGACGCAGGCTGAATCGGCAAGTCGTCGAGCCAGGGCTGGTTGGGATCATGAGTTAGGACCGGGTCCAGCGGGTGGTCGAGCCGCTGCGTGACATTGGCGAGCCATGTGCCCTGGATTTGGTAGGCTTGACCCGCCGTCGCAGTGGCCGTCCAAATGGCTTTCGCCTGGCTTCCGGAGGTGGCCACATTGGTGCTGATGCGGAAGAGCGCGGAAGTGGTGGTCAGGCTGTCCTCGCGCCACGAGACGCCGTCAATGAGGCGCAGCCACGGCAATTCGTCGCGGAAGAAAAACCCTTTCTCGCCGTGATTGGTGGCGGCGAGGATTTTGCCTCCGTGGAATGCCGGGTCGTCATCCACCGGCAGCGTCGTGGTCATAATGTCCCCGCCGTGGGCGCCGTGATTGTTCAGCAGGGTCCAGTCGTAGGGGATCGCCAGCGGCGTGCCGAGATCGGCCAGCGTATTGTTCACCAGCGCGCTCAACTGGTTCAGACTGCTCAAGTCGCTGTCACCGGGAATCGGGTCCTCCCGGAGCAAAAGGAGTTTCGACAGCGTCACCGAATCGGCATAGGCAGCGAATTTCGTCTTGTCGAATTCGACGTTCTCACTGTTGTGGAACGTGGCACCGGGATAGAACTGAAGGCCAGGAATTCGCTGGAGGGCATCCTGAAGCGGGTCGCTGTGCGCGATGCCTTCAATCCCCATGTAGGCATCCAGCTTGGCATGATCGCCCGGCTTGAATAGCGGGATAGTATGGCCGTCGAGCGAGATCGACTTCAAGTCCATCTTGTTATTCAGGCTCAAGAGCAATTCAATCTGGTCGATATCAAGGCCGAATCGCTCTTCGATCGCCTCCTCGATATACTCTTTTGGAATTTCCCTGAGTTCGGCCAGCGAGCCGGTGAGTGGATTGAGGGCCAGCCGGAGCGGGCCGATGATGTTGTCGTCAATGAACTGCGCGGCGCTGCCCATCAAAACCTGCAATTGCGTGATCTTCTCCGGCACGCCAAACATCGGCAGAAAACGATTGACGATTAGTGAGTCGGAGGAGTCGCCGTCGAGGTTCGGATCGTTAAGGCTCGCCAGTATCGAACCCACCAGTCCCACCCCTCCCTCCGCATCAGCCCGCGACGGATCAACGTCGTTGCCGACATTCTCGCCCTCCAGGTTTTGCACATCCCGGCGCGCTTCGGAATCATAAAAACCCTTCGAAAACGCCAGACCGATTGCCGCCCAGTTCCGGATGCCATCGTCAATCTGGTCGCGCCAGTCCAAGAGGTAAGCGAGCGTAAGTTCCTCACTCTGTTGCGCCGTGGGAGCAGCAGGAAGTTGCGCGATCAGATTGTCGAGCAGGGTATTGAAAACGGCACTGGGCGGACCGCCGTGGGCCGACTGGGCCGCGGCGATGGCCTGGCCGAGCCGCTGCCGCAATTGAAGGAAACGATCAAGCAGCAAGCCGCGCGACCCCTGAGTGAAGATGGCCTCGTTGTCGTTGCCGATGGTCTCGCCGGCCACCAACGTTTCAACCACTTTGAGTTCGAGCGGGTTGGTGACATTTTCCGCGACCGTGAACCGGGCGTTGTTGACGCCGAAACCAGAGGTGAATATCTCGTCGCCCTTCTTAAAGCCGTCGGCGGCAAAACTGCCACTGCCATTGGGGCGGGTGAAGGAATTGCGCACGTAATTCACACCAAGAGTCTGAAGACCGGTGTCCGCCGAAGCCGTTGGGTCGCCGGAGAACGGTCTGAGCAGCGCCTCGTAAACAAACCGCACTGGCACCCCAAACGAGTTGCCTGGCGTGCTGCTGTCGCTGATGTCGCCGTTGGGCAGGAGCGAGCGGGTGGGATCGCCATCGAAGCCCGGGGACGCATCGGAGATGTAGGCTTCCACCAGAAAGTGCCGCACGCCGTTGGCCAGTTGCCGGTCGTCCTGAGCCAGATCAATAAAATCAGGGAACACGCCTTCCGTGAACTCGCTGATCAGCGCATGGCCGAAGGCGTCCCCGGACGCGTGCGTCGCAAATCCATAGGAAAAGGCCAGAATCTGAAGCTTTTCTTCCGCGTTAAAACTGGGATCGCCTTGGGCCGCCCACGCCATGTCGAACATGCGTTGGAGCCAGACGCCCGTGTCGATGGCGTGGATGACGGCCTCGCCATAGAGGATGTCCGGGAAGCCATCCGGACCGATCGCTCCCGCAAAGTAAAAGGATGGATATTTCCCGAGGGCCTCGACCAGCTTCGGATGAACGATGTATTGATGGCCAGCGATGGTAAGTTTCCCGTCGTCGAGAATGTCCGTGCGGACGTCCTTCGCGATGTCCACGTGCGTGTACGGATGCCACGCCACCTCGGCAAGAACATCCGCCGGTCCACCGGTCCGAATGGTATGGGCGTGCTCATATCCGAGAAGGTGCCCGGTCTCATGCGTCACGAACCTGGCAAGTTCACGCCCATAGTCTGCCGCCGACCCCGCTCCGGGAACCATGTCGCTAAAGACGAACGCGTTGTCGCTGCGGTCATGGTTGCCCTCATCCACTTGCTCCGACAACCCAATGAATTGCCCGTACTCCGCGAATGCCGAACTATCGCCGCCGATGTAAACCGTCGAGTAGTCACTCCCCGCGGGAGGCGAGGACAGCGTGAACGTAATGCCGGTTCCGGCAAAAGTTTGCTCCAGCGATGCGAGCACCGCCCCAATGACTTCAGTCTCCTGTCCCGCCCAGCGGCCAAGTGACCGGAATGCCGGTACATCAATACCCGAAACGGTCACCGGTCCCCGATACGTGAGGTCCCGCGCGCCGTCGAAGTCGAGAAAGATGATTTGCCCTTCGGAATGTCCGGACGCCCGGACCGCTGAACCAAACGATTCCGGCGGAGCATTCGCCACACGAAGCGTCTCCGTCAGTTGCTCGACCATGGAGCCGGCATCGGCCGACTCCTGCGAAGCTGAATGGGATACGGGCGCAATCCTGCCGGCATCGTCCGGGCGCAAACCAATAGCCGCCGCGACCACCGGCGTCTCCGTGGCCACAGTCGCAGCGGACAGGGTCACCGCATCGTCCTCATTCCCGGCTGAGACTTCCGAGTCCGACTCATCCGCGACGGCCAATTCATCCATCGAAAAAAGATCAACGGCTACATCTCCCTCAAAATCGAATATCCCTTCTCCGCCATCCTCACCCGCGGCGGCCCGAACATCCAAATCAACGACGATCTCCACTTCAGGCCGGTTGGACGCGAGCAGCGGACCCATGAAAGCGACCGGATCGGCCGACATCAGCAAACGTTGCTCCAGGGCTTCGAGTGTGAACTCGCCACCTGAGCGGAGCCTTGAAGTCTGGTAGGTGCCCTTCACATCAAAATAAAAACGCGCCGCCCGCTCTCACAATTGCGCCTCTCTGTCAATTTCTAATCGCAGAATCAGGAATACAGTGAGGATCGGAGCCAGGCCATCGCCCGGAGGCTATGGAAAATGGAGGCGCAGGGCACTGCGCCGCCGTCAGCGATTCAGCGGCCTGCCGCACGACCGCTCCACGCCGTCGAACCGCCGGCCGCGGTAGAGCCAGGAATGTTTCGTGTCCGGATCGATAGACCGGGCCAAAATCCTCGAAAGTATCCTGCGCCCGCTTCGAGGGCCGCCGCCCGGGAGGCACATTACCCGGCGGTGCCGGGTGCAGACAGCCGGCCTTACTTTTTTAACTGATTCCGGCAGGAAGTACTCCAACCGCAAATTGGGCAGGAGAGAAACGAAATCCCCTCTATCGGGACGCTGAGAACCTCCTTTGTTGAACAAGCTTCCTGGTTTGACGAGCCGGGCGGCAGCACCTTCTTCCGCCACTGTTATGACCGAACCTGACCTGCCCCCTTCCGAGGCCCGCGCCGTGATCCACAGGCACGTCCACGACCTGCGGAATATCATCACCTGCATGGATCTGGAGATTCACTGCCTTGCGGAGGATCCGTCCGCTCTTTCGTGCGTCCCCCGGCTGCAGAAAATACGCGCTCAACTCGCTCTTGCGGAACAGGGGCTCCGCTCGCTTTCCGTCAGGTTTGTGGAGCCGTCGATTAATATCGCTGCTGCCGCGGACCTGTTTCATCACTGGCGGCAGCATGTCCAGGAACTGGGATGCGGTCTCGGGGTCCGGTGGGAGGAGCCGGTCTGCACCGCGGCCATCACGGTGGACTTTAATGCCGTCGTCGCTGTGCTCACGGAGATCTGCCTTCAGACGAAACCGCCGGCCGGCCCCCGGACTGTTGTGGCGGCAATAGCCGGTGAGGAAGGGAGTGTGAGCTTCACCGTCCGGGAGCCGGCATCGGAAGAATCGTATCAGGAGACTCCGCCGGAGACACAGCAGTGGACGGAATGGCAGCGCATGATAACGATTAGCGGAGGCGTGTTGGAACGTATCTACGATCCCGTTCCGGCTCACGCGGTGATGACGCTCCGGTTTCCTGCGGTGGTGGAGTAACTCCGCCATTCTTCGCCACGCGGCCGCGGCACGCACCTCCGCCCCCCGTGCGGGACGAAGTTGTGTTGGCTCACTTCATTGCGGGGGCTGCATAATCGGGGTGTGGTAAGCCGGAGCCGATTTGCGGGGAGCAGGGGCTTTGGATTTGGAGGGCATAAAAGTGGGTGTGTTAGTTTTTCTGAAGCGGGAGTTTCATTGTCCGCGGATCAAAGTTGGCGTCGCAGCGCGCCGGCGATGTTGTCGCCCAGTTTCCGGAGTGCGGACCGGTCCTTGAATTCCGTGCGCGTCATCAGCCGGGACTGCGCTCTGTCCGCTGCGAACACCTTGACTTGCTCCGCCGCGAAGGCCGCATCGTAAATGTTCATGTTCGCCTCGTCATTCAGCCGGAAGGACCGGTCGTCAAAGTTCGTCGAGCCGACGGAGACCCAGAGGTCATCCACGATCATCACTTTGCAGTGGTACATGGTTGGCTGGTATTCGTAAATTTCCACGCCGGCATCCAGCAAAGCGCCCCACAGGGACCGGCTGGCCCGGCGCACTATTTTGGCGTTCATGTGCGGACCGGGGACGATAATCTCGATCTTCACTCCACGCCGGCACGCGCTGACAAACGTCTCGATCGCCAGATCGTCCGGGACAAAGTAGGCCGCCTGCAACCGTATGCTCTGCGTGGCCGAAGCGATGGAGAGCAGATACATGAGGCGCACGCTTTCGCTGCCTTCCCCGCGGGAACTCTTGAAGACCTGCGCGAGCACTGCGCCCGCGGGCTTTAGCCCGGGAAAGTAGTCGGTCCCGAAAGGACCTGGGCCCGGGTCTTGATCCAATTGTCAGTGAAGGCCGCCTGCATTTGCGCCACCGCCATGCCTTCGATGCGGAAATGGGAGTCCCGCCAGTGTTCTTTGGATTCCGCATGCCCCGACCACAGGTCGGCGATGCCCACCCCGCCAGTGAAGCCAATGCGGCCATCCACCACGAGGAGCTTGCGGTGCGTGCGGTTGTTGATGCGGGCCAGGGTGTTCCAGTGCAGAGGATGATAGCGCTCGACTTCCACTCCAGCCGCTTTCAAATCATTCAAATACTTCTCCTCGATCTTCGTGCCGACCCAATCCAGCAGCACATGGACCTTCACCCCGTTCCGGGCACGGTCGCAAAAAGCTTCGGAAAACTCTTTGCCGGTGTCTCCCGACCAGTAAATGTAAGTTTCAAACGTGATTGTTATTCGTGCTCCGCGAATCGCCTCCAGCATGGCCGGGAAGATTTCATCGCCATTGTGCAGGGCCGTGATCCGGTTGCCCTCCATCAGGCCCGGACCAAGCAGGTGATTCATACTGCGGGGAAACTGAGGATCGTTCACCGCAAAGCGGTGACTCAATTCAAAACGAATCTGCTTTTCTCCGGAGAGGAGGTTTTGAATCAGGATGGTGAGCAACAGCGTCACCACGACGGCGATGATGACGGCAGGCAGCATATTTCAAGGTGGAGCGAAACGAAGAGGCGGGAGAGAGGCTGGCTCCCTCCCGCCATTATCAACATCAACAGGGTCAGGCTGGCTTACCGCCCGTCACCGTCCGCGTCCCCGGGAAGCGCCCGTTCCACACGGTGCCATGCATCGCGGGTACCTTGTTTGGCCCGTTCCCACGTCAGACGGGAAGTTCCTTTGGACTTCTCGTAGTCGCGCTCCAGTTCGGACTCCACATCCTCGTACTTTCTGCCGGTATAACGAGTGCGGCCTTCGTAGCCGGTCCGGTAGGCTGGTTGCCAGTTCTCGTAGGTGTCGCTCTTCTCCGCGTAGGGTCGCGTGGAGTAATTATCGCGCCAATAGGTGTCTTCCGCGGTGGGGTCGACACTCTCCGCCACAGCGTGGCCGGTGAGTCCGCCGGCAATCGCGCCGACTACTCCTCCCACAGCCATTCCTATAGGTCCGCCGACGGCTCCGATAGTCGCGCCGGCCGCTGCTCCGCCCGCCGCTCCTACGCCGGTGCCTACCGGGTGCGAGCCTGGCTCACCGGTGATGGGGTCGCGGTTGGCGTCCTTTTCTCTATACTTGGTTTCCGTTGTCATGTTGTTGTTTGGGTTTGGATTTCAGTCCGTTGATCTGCGGCAGGTTTGCCGTTGATCAGTATTCTTTTCGCCGGAACCGGACCGGCCATGCCGGCTCACTTTGCGCTCTTCACTGCTTTGGCGATGCTGGCATCAATGGCGGCGTTGCAGGCCGCCGCAGGTGACTGCGTGCTGCATCCGGTGGTGCGGCGATAAAACTTAATGTGAGAGGGTTTATATGTTTTTGTCGCACAGCAGACACTTCTCATTAGCCGGGTGTGACCGGTTAGTAATGTAACGGAACACAGTCGTCCCGGCTGTGCTGGCCTGCGGGCGTCCCGCCTGCAGGAATCCGGCCGGGCAAAGGCACATCCGGGAATACCGCAGGCAGGATGCCCGCGGCCCAGCACCGGCGAGACGCCCGTGTTCCGTTCCCCTGGCGTCCCCTGCGCTCCTCCACATCACTAACCGGTCACACCCCATTAGCCCTGTCGAAGCGGGCGACCTTCTCCACGTTGTTGTCCCGGGCTTTGTTGAAGGCGTCGCGGTGCTCCCGGCAGCAAAAAACGTTTTCTGATAAGTGGTGATGCATTTGGGATCCACTTTTTCGCCGGTCATGGGCACACTTCATTTACGGGACGCGGGCGGGGTTTTGGGAACTGTGCGACTAGCGGGCACCCGGTGCTGCCGGCAGGGTGGAGGGCTGCGCAGGAGTGGACGGGGACTTGGTTCCCGGCCTGGTGGTCCCGGGATTCGTTCGGTTTTTATTTGGCGGGCTGATCGGGCTGATCGGGTTGGGCTGGTTGGCCTGGTTGGGATTAACCTGACCGTTAGCCGGGGAGGTCCCCGGATCGGAGAAACGCTTGGGCACTTTGGGATCAGGCACGCCATTGGGCGGGTTCGCGGGCAGCGAGATTACCGGTGGATAAATGAAGGCGTCTGCGAGATCGGCAGTCGAGGTGGTGGTGCGGGTGCGGGTTGTGTTCTGCGCGTCAGAGCCGGGTGTCGCTGCGGTGCCGTTTTCCGCTGCGGCAAGGCCTTCGCGGGCCCATGCGGGCATGGATTGAATCTTGACCCGGGTGGCTATTTTGCGTCCGGCGTCCTCAACAAACTGAACATGCAGCCCGGCCCCGGTGCGGACGGCATGCGGCGGCACGGGATTGCCGGCGGAGTCCACATAAAGCGTGGAGTTGTTGATCGTGTATTGCGTCACGGCGGTTTCGCCCGCGGCGCGCACGGTGAGGATCTGCTCGAATCCCATGAGCGTCCCGTTTCCTTCTGCCGTCACGGCTTTGGCCCTGGCGGCTTCGTCTTTCATCTGTTTGGTCTCTGTGAGAATCGACCGCTTTTGCTCTGCCGCCGCGGGATCCTCCGATCCGCCCCCCGTGAGATCCTCGCGGGTGAAGGTGACTTTCGTCGCCAGCAGTTTTTCACCCAGCGTGGTGTAAAGCACCGTCGCCGCAACGCCCTTGCGCACGAGATCCCTGGCGACCTCTTTTTCCTCTTCATCAACGAGGGCCGTAGCCGTCGTCATAACAAAGACGAGCGGAATGGCGGATTTCCTGGTGGTGAGACTGAGTGCCTCGGCTTCCAGACTGAAGACCGTACCGGTGGCGGAGGACACGGCCTCCGCCTGGGCTTCCTTAATCAGGGTGTCGCCGACCGGAGCGGGCGCGGGAGGGGCATTGTCCTGGCCATGAGCACAACAGATGCCCAGGGTGGTGACGGCGAAGAAAAGGTGAGGAAGCATGGACGGATTGGTTTTCATAAGTGGGGAATTGATTGATCCAATCCGTCATCGCAGGAAGCAGTCCTGGCCGTGTCACCCGTGTCCCGCCGCCACGCAGCGGTCCGGTGTTGCGGGTTGCAACCCGCCGTCATGCAAAACTCCGCAAAGGCGCTGAATTTGAATTCGATGACGAAGACCACCGATCGCGCGGATATTGAGGAGGTTGCTGAATGCAGGCCCTTAACCCACAGGGTGAACAGCTCGCCACGCGGGAAGCGGCTGATCATCTGTGTTATCCGCAGCATCCGCGGTTCTAACTGCCGTTCAAGCTGGAACGGATGCGGCGCGATCCCGCAGCCGGGCACATGGAAACCAGACCAGTCAGGGCATCGTGTACAAACTGAGACCGGCTCGCCGTGTCGGGGGGACACTGCAAGCCGGTCTGGTTCCGGCCGAGGGGGGCTGTAGAGGCCTGGGCTCTACAGACGGCCGTCGCCGCTTTGTCGGGCCGGGATGCCTGGAGCATTCCGGCCGGGGCGTCGCTTACAGGCCTTCGAATATACGTTCGACTTCCTGCCGCGTTTTGCCCAACTTTTTCTGGAGGCGGCCATACAGCTCGTCCTCCTTGCCTTCCGCATACATCAGATCATCATCCGTGAGGTCGGCATACTGTTGCTTAAGCTTTCCTTTGGCGACGTTCCAGTTGCCTTTGATCTTTAACTTGTTTGCAGAGGCGTCCGTGGCATCGGCCACGTTTGCTTTGGCGCGCTCCGTTTCGGATTTATCGCAGGAGGACAGAAGGAGTGCGGTCAGCGGGACTGTGAGCAGTAGGATGGTTTTCATGTTTATGTTCAGTGGAGTTTTCCAGTGACGAAGACCACTGCACAGAGCCTGCCAGCCTGTCATCACCTGAAATCAGGCCCTGCTGACCACCGTGCCCGTGCAGAATGCCGGACGGCCATGATGCGAATTGCAAAACGCCCGCAGGCGGACATTTGTTAGTCGCCCTTTCGCTCCAAAACCCACCGCTCTGTTCCCTCGGTCACATCAGGACTCGCGGGACGCGGCTTCCTTTCGGCTCCCACGCTCAGGGTGAGGGTATCACCGTCTCTTCGATAGGAACCAAGCCGCACCTCCTCACGGCCCTTCACTTTTCTGGTGGCATCAATGGCTCGGTTCTCCGGGTCGAGCGTATAATGCAGCGTGGCGGTGGGAAGTTCACCGACACAAATTTTGATTTCGCTGGCGGAAATAATAACCTGCGTGCCGGGCACCCGCTTCCAGCCATCCGGCAGAGAGGTAATGCTCCATCGCCCTTCAATCCCGCCGCCATCATGCGTGACCATGAAGAATCTAACAGCGAAAGCCGTTCCCGCAGCGAGTGCGGTGAGGATGAGTATTTTCAGCGGAAGAGCCATGCCGAAAGAAGAGAGTATGTTTGACGGGTGAAATTTCGCGGGAAAGGACGCGGCACTGGGCCTCAGTGCTTAAACCGTGCCCGTGTTCCGGCGGTACTGTGCTATGATTCCGGGGCCTTGGATTACATTGCCAGGCCCGTGCATCCCGCAGTGCTGCGGTCGAAGTTCGCACATGAAGGAATCCCGGGCTAACGATGGCAACAGCACAGGGCGATGGTGAACGGATGCGCGCCTCTCTGCGCAAAGCACACCGCAGAAATCCGCCCGCGGTCCGGTTTTGGCACGCCCGGCGAATGGGCGCAAAAAGCGCCCGGCCCGGCGCACAAAGTGGGCCGGGCCGGGCGGTGTTGCGGTGGGTGGAGGTGAAGCGGCGGCTAGCCGGCAACGGTGGCGCGTCGCACAGTATTGCTTTGACCGGACTTCCCGGCTGCTCCAAGCGGCGTCGCATTGGCCTTCGCGGAAGGTTCAGGACGGCCGGCGCGGTTGGATTGGCCGGCACGGGTGCTGCTGCTTTTCCCGTCGGCCTCCTCATTGATAGCGGCGATGTTGATCACGAACATGGCCAG
>JANNVM010000973.1:0-5288 GCA_031414455.1 Verrucomicrobiota bacterium | reverse complement strand
ATTTTCATAGGTATAGCAAATATGTTCTATAATTTACATAAATAAACTCAAATGCAAGACTCAAAATTATAATTTAAATGATTTTTAGGAAAAACGCGGGCAAACTGCAAAAAAGCACCGGAAAACGATGCTGATGAAGACCATCGGCACGCCGGGGTGCTCATCATGGTGAGCCCCTTCGCCCCGGAAAATCCGCCAATCTCTCCCGCTGCCGGCTCCGACGCCCGGTAAAAAGAATCGCCCGTGGCGGCATGATCGAACCTGTCGCCTCGCCCCTCGGCAGGCCGGGTTACCGGCACAGGCTGACGCCGTCGTAAAGAATTTCGACGGGGCGGCTGCCGGGGAACGGGCCGGTGCTGACGGCGGCATCCCCAAGCATGATCATGCTGGCAGCATGACCGGAGGCGTGAGCCGCGGCGATGGCTTCGCGTAGCCTGGCGCTTTGCAGCAGGCCGCTGCCGGTGGCGAAGGTGTGCGATAGACGGAGCAGTCCGTCCATCGTCAGGGCAGAGCCGGCTTTGGTGATCTCGTGCATAGCGGCGTGTCCGGCGCGGTTGATATGCTGGAGCTTTTCCGGGCTGTTGATGACATCCGGCGTGTGAATGGGACCAAAGACGCGGACGTGCAACGTCTGCGGCGGCACGGGAAGCTGCTCCACAGTGAGCGGCTCGAACCTGCGGCGCTTGATCATGATGCCGCCGTTGAATTGCCCGCCGACATCGCCCAGTCCGGTGGCGTTCTCGACTTCCGCGCGGTGCGCGATCATGCCGAGTTCGGTGCGCCCGCGATTGAGCGACAGCAGTTGGTTTACGGCAAAAGCGGTGGCCAGCGCACTGGCACCGCTCATGCCGAATCCGCAGCCGAAGGGGAACGCGGCATCGATTTCAACGCGCAGGGGCGCAGGGGACAGTTCGCGAAGCACGCTGCGCACCGTGGGAAAATCCCATGCCTCGCCGCCGACACAAATTTCATGGTCGGAACCGCGGGCCGGCAGCACCCGAACCCGGACTCCTTCCGTCAGAGTGATGCCGACACCCAGCGATCCGCGGTCGTGGGGCGGCTGGGCGTCGTAGGTTTCAAAGACGAGGGAAATGTTGGCGGGAGCAAAGGCGCAGGATTCCATGCAATGGCGGCATTCCATGCCATGATCCGCGGACTGGCAATCCGTTTCCCGCATCTGCATAATGATATGCTCGGGGGCCTTCATGAATTCGCTCAGGGAGCGCTGCGCCGCGACAGCGGCCGGCAAAAACGCGAAGCCTCTCTGCACAGCCTGCCTGCGCAGGCAAAACATGCGCGACAGCATCCGCTGCCGCCAGTGCTCGATCGCTTCGTCGCCGCCGGCATCGTGCCAGATCCCGAACTGCCGCTGCATTCCCTTGTTCCATGCCTCTCCGGCAGCGGGTGTGACCGGTTAGTGATGCCGCCGGGCTTGAAGGAACACGGGCGTCCCGCCGGTGCTGGCGTGCGGTCTCCTGACCGCACGGGAGAATGCTGTCGAGACGACTGCCAGCCAAGGCGGCAAAGCCCTTCACTTCGCCTGTTCGGTCTGCTGCCGGAGCCATAACCGGGCATCTCCCTCGCCAGACTCCATGTATAAGTTGAAAAAGGTAATCGCCATTTCATCGCTGGCGGATTTCAGAAGAGATATCACGTTATTTTCTTTGGATGACATATCCATCACGGTTTGAAGCCGCTCGTCTATCTTCCCCCTGAGCGAACCAACCGGGCTGCCGCTGGTGCCGGCGATCGTGTCATCGGGGAGGCCCGCCAGCAGGTTTTGCTTCACGGTAAGTGCAGCAAACTCTTACATGATGACGAGGCCCGCGGCATCGCGCCCTCTGGCGTTGAGCCATTCCATGCCGCGCTCGCGGAGGGCGCGACTGAACTCACGGGTGCCGAACGTCGGCAGTGGCTCCGCCGTTGATGATGCGGACCCATTGCCCGTCACCCGGACCGCCCGGGACCTGTCTTTCCCCGCCGTGCGCTTCACGGCGTCGGGCTCCATGGTTAACAAATACCAGCAGAGGACGGCGGCGGCCGCGGCGGCGGTAACGGCTAACCAGCGCAGGGGAGGCGGTTTCATGGGAGGAGGATGCGCGCAGGGCCTGGGGCCGCAAACTGATTCTCACAGCGCGCTGGCCGCCTTTACGGGCACAGGTTGGAGCGCCTCTCTCTACCTCCGTCCATCCGCCGGCAGCAGCGCGAGGATGTGCTCCTCACTGAAGGTGACCTGGAGGGCGCCTTTGGCATTTTTGGCGGCGAGGCGGAGGTCCGTAGTTTCGAGGTGGCCAAAGAACTTCCAGTCACCGGCGGCGTTGCGGGCGGCGATGGTGCGCGAGTGAGGGGTGGCCACGAGTTGGACGGCGGGAAAACGAATGCTGCCGTCCGCGTAGTCGGTGTCCTTTTCCTTGAGGGAGCGGCCCCAGAAATGAATGGTGTCACCGCCGGCGAGCGCGGCACAGATGCCGTTGCCGCAGGCGGCGAGGCTAACGGGTTTGAGTTTGGCGGGCAGGCCGGAAATTTGCTGGTCGGTGTTGGACCCGATGAAGGCGACGGTGCCGTCGGCCTTAACGGTGAGGGTGGCTTCCTTCCCGCAGTCGAGAACTTTGATGCCGGCGCGGCCGGCGGGCGGCGCGAAGGTGGAGGAATGATTGTCGGTGGGCCAGCCGAAGTAGCTGACCGTGCCGTCGGCGTGAAGGGCATGGCCCTGGAACTGTCCGGCACTGATGGCCACGGCGGGTTTGAGTCCGGGCGGCACGAGTTTGCCGCGATGCTCGAATCCCCATGCGACGATGCTGCCGTCGCTGCGCAGGGCGGCGGCAAATTTGGCGCCGGCATCAATGGCCACAACATCTGTCAGGCCGGCGGGCGGCTCGACGTGTTTGGCAAACGTGGTGCCCCATTGGACGACCGTTCCGTCAGGGCGCAGGGCGAGCCCATAGGCCGGGCCGGCAGCAATCGCGACGACGGTGCCGAGGTCGGGCGGGATTTCCGCCGCTCCCATTTCGTGACCGGATTCCGCACCGCGCCGCCAGACGATGACTTTGCCTGGAACCGCGGGACGTTTGAGAGGGAGGACGCCGGTGCCGGTGGAATTGGGGTCAGGCCGGGCGGACTTTGGCGCGAGAGCGGTGAAGTGCGCGACGGCGGCCCCGGCTTCGCTAAGGTGCGGCGCAAGGTCCGCAGCGTCGGCCAGCTTGCGCGCACGGCGCAGCGCGGCGTCCATGGTCTGAAGGGCGGCGAGATGCTCGCGCCACAGGGTGAGGGCAATGGCAGCGAATGGTTTCTCAATCCCGGCTCTGGCTTCGTGCCACGTCTTGCGGAGCAAGGCGAGAGGAGCGGGAGTGTCCGCCAGCGGGGGATCGCTGCCGCCTTCCACCAGCATCGCCTCGGTATTGAAGACGGCAGCGGAGGCGGGTTTTTGTGCCGCCAGTTCGCGCATCCGCCGGGCGTAAGAGTCCCGCCGCGACTTGAGTTCCGCATTCAGCTTCGCGGCGTAAGCGGCGTCCTTCTTCTGAGAAAACGCGGCGCAGGCGGCGGTGAGTTCGCTGTTGGCCAGGAAGGCGGAGGGAGCGGCGAGGGCCTTGTCAGGATCGGTCACGCCGTCGAGCGGCAGCCATTCGATATCCCGGGCGGCGATGCCCTCCCCCGAGAAGCGAAGGGTTTTCGCCGTAGAGGTGTCTCCAGTATCAATGCTGCCGAGCGTGGTGCCGTTGAAGCGCATGGTCACCGCTTTGCCGGTGAGGCGCATTTCGAGGCGGACTTCGTCGCCGGTCTGCAGGCGGTCGGCGAGCGGCCACTCGGCGACGACCGTGGGAGTTCCGCCGCTGCGCCGCACCACTTTGACCGTGCCGGGCATTTCCAGTGAGCAGATCAGCGCATTCTCTTTGGCGTAGCGGGGCTTGATCTCAAACAGGCGGGCTCCCTCTCCAATGCGAACCCGGGCACGCACGGCTCCATCAACGAAGCCCGGCGCAGGCGGCGCTTCGAGCGTCGCCGCCGGGGTGAAGTTATACCAGCCATCGGTCAGGGTGATTTTGCCGGAGAGTTTTTGAATGTCGGCATCCGTCCATGTGAGCGGCAGCCATGCCACAGAGGCAGACACCGGCGGATCAGGCGGAGGGACCGGGACCGGCGCGGGTTTGTCAGGCGGTTTCACCACGACGGCAGGCGGGACCGTGCCGCCCGCAGCTTTTTCCCACTCAATGAGCGCCCCGCCGATGGCATTGTCGCCAATGCTCCCGGCGAGGTCATTCCACTCAAGCTGACGCGGGTATTTGTCCCTGCGCTGCCATGCGAGAAAGTTCTGCGGGCCCTGGCCGGAATCACCGCCGTTGCTGGGGGCGGTGGGTGCCCATCTTTTGAATTCGAACGGTTCGCCGGTGGTCCATTTCCATGTGCCCTCGGTTTCGGAATCGGAAGCGCCGAGCCAGCAGGAGTCGTTGTCCTGTTTGAGGAGCGGCATCAGATAGGCTCGCAGTGCATCGTATTCCGCCTGCGTGGTGACGCAGGCGAGATGTCCGCCGTGACTTTCGGCTTGAGCCCTGGCCTCATTCCAATTGAGACGGGAAGGCAGATACTGATAGGTGTGTCCTCCGAAGGTAAGTTTCGAAGCCGGCGGGCCGGGCTGGCGGGGCGGAGGTGAAGTGGATGGAGCAGGGGACGACGGATTTGTGACCGGGCTGCTGGAAGGAATAACCGGCGCGGTGCCGGCTTTTTCGAGAACTGCCGCAGCGCCCTTCTTTTCCTTACTGCCGCCGCCATTGAACACCGCAATGAGAACCCCGGCCAGCGCCGCCGCTCCGACAACGCCGCCCCAAAGCAGCGCGGGCCGCTTCCTGTTTGTTTTCGCTGCCGCCGGCACCGGTTTCTCCGGTGCGGATTTGCCGGAGGTCCTGGGCGCGGCGGCGGGCTTCGGACGAGAGCCTTTCTGTCCGGCGGGAGTCTTGCCCGCGGTGGGCGCCCGCACCGGCTGCGGCGCGGCCTGGAGCACTTTCAGCAAATCCTTCTTCATGTCCTCCGCACTCGCATAACGGTCAGTGGGCTCTAACTGCATGGCGCGCACGACCACCGCATCGAAGCGCCGGTCCAAACCGGGCTTGCGCTGGGACGGCGCGATGAAGGCCCCCGTAGGCCTGGCCCCGGTGAGCAGTTCGTAAAGCACAACACCGAGACTGAAGAGGTCCGCGCGGTGATCGATCTGCTTCTGAAAATCGAAAAGTTCCGGCGCGGCATACTCCGGAGTGCCCAGCCGCATGTCGATGCTTGCAGTCCCGGTCAGCGTC
>JANNVM010000972.1:0-5268 GCA_031414455.1 Verrucomicrobiota bacterium | reverse complement strand
CACTGACGGCAGCTACAAAGTCGAAGGTGTTGGAGCGGTGGCCGCCGCTGGCAGCGGAGCCGCAGGCGGTGATGCCAGTGTCTATCGCACCTGCCTCTGCACGCTGATGCTCGAAGTTTATTACCGCTATCTCAAAGCCGGTGACCGTGATGGAGGAAACTCCAGCAGCCTGGTGCCGTTACGATAACCAGCGCTGCCCCGTTTGGACGGGGCCTTCACCGCAGCCACAGTCTCGTGCGCCAGTAGCGGCGCGGGTCGGCGAAGGCGCTGGCGGGGATGGTGAACGTGAAGGTTTCCTGGCCGGCGGTGGTGGTGCGGGCTACGAGTGCGGCGCTGGCGAGTGACCAGCCAGTGAGGTCGTTTCCGGATTGGATTTCCCAGCCGCTGTCATCGGCGGTCAGGGGTTTGGTGAAACTGTAGAGCGCGCTGCCGCCGGGCTGACGGATTATTGCAGGGAGGGGTGACTGGGAAGAGGCGTTGGGATTGCCGCCGAGGGAGTATTCCATAAACGCGGTTAGTCCGTCGTTGTCGGTATCGGCGTTCGGGTCGGACTGGCTGTTGGCCGTTTGCCAGGTGGCGAAGGCGGAGGCGTCGGTTGTTCCCGGGTTCGGTGAAGCACTGGCGCGCCAGTTGAGGGGATTCGCGTGATCGGGGTTCGTCTGCGGCGCGATGAGGATGAGACTGGCACCGCCGTTATCAGGGGCGGTGGGCCACGGGATTTTGTTATCGTAATCAAAGTCGCGAAGGGCAGGAGCACCGCCGCCAAGACTAACCGTGAGCCGCTCGCCTCCATTGTCGAGACTGCCGGTGAAGACCCCAAACGCTGTGCCTCCGTACTTCGCGGTGAAGACGCCGGCATTCTTCGCCAGTACGATCCGCGCGCCGGGTGCGAGCATGGTATCAGGAATGAAGTCGAACGTGATACCGGCGGTAAACTGCACGCCGGTAAGGTCGAGCGGCGCGGTGGGGTGAATGTTCATCAGTTCGATGTATTCCGCATCGCCGCCTTCGGGCGCGGGCGGGTTATACATGATTTCGCTGATGACGAGGTTCGTTGCGAGGTCGCCGGGGATGGCGCTGCCGGCCTGGAATTCCACTGGCGCGCTCCAGTGACTCCAGCGTCCAAGACTGTCCTTGTGCTTCACCCGGGCGCGATACGTGCGACCGGCGACGAGGCCGGTGGCGGGCGGATTGACGGTGGCGGAGAACGTGACGGACTCCGCGGGTGTCCACACGCCCTCCACTTCATAACGCCATGGCTCTCCGGCGGTGAAACCGGGCACGGAGGGGTCGTAGATTTCGCCCATGCGCCACTGCATCGCAGCAAACGCCTGACCGTTAGGCGAATTGAAGGCGCTGCCGGTGAACTGGAGTTGATTCAGTGCGAAACCGGCGTGGCCGTTATAGACGATGGTTGGCGTGGCTGGAATCTGGATGGCTGCCGTCGCCCCGAGGGTGTAGGGATTCACCTCGCCGTTTGCCATCTTTGCTAGCCGTCCCCCGCCATAGGGGCCGGTGGCGGTGAAGTCCTTCACCCACTTTACCATGCCCTCGAAGTCGCCACTGGCGAGGATGCGGTTGTAGGGCTGCGGGAACGGGCCGTTGCCCTGGTTGCCGATGGGATAGGGCGTCTTGTAGTAGTTGCCCGTCGCGCCGGCGCCCCGCGGCGGCACCGGGTTGATGGGATTGTAGTCCCAGCGGCGGCGCTCCACTTCGACGAAGCCTTCGTTGATCGCGCCGCCGTTCGGAATAAGCCGCGGTGTCTCATCGGTGATGATGCTGATGAACTCGTCCACCACTTTCCATGTCTGATCACTGTTTAAGAGCAAATCCTGGAGTTCGCGCGCGCGGTTCTGGAATTCAGTGAGAATGGCGGGATGGAGCAAGCCGCGGGCGATCTGCTCGTATTGCAGGAGGTTGTTCGCGTTTTGTGACGCCTGTGGGCCCCAGCGGTCGAAGTTCTCATATAGCAGGTCCACGTCCCATGGAAAGATTTGCCAGCGTCCGTCGCCGAGCGGGGGCGCGGGGTTGCGGAAATAGACGACGTTCTCCTGATCGCGGCGGTCGGTCTGATTGACCGTGTCCGTGACCGCGCGCCAGTTGAAGTATTCCGGCAGGTTCACATTCGTGCGGAACCACGACTCCGTCTGGAGATTGGCGACCAGCGGCGGCGTGGTGGTGGTGCCGCCGCCTTTGTTGTAGCCGGTGGCAGTGCTGAGGAAGGCGGTGAGGTCGGTAAGGTTTGGCGTCTGGCCCTTGCCGAAACCCAGCACACTGTTCCCCGCGCCGGTGACCTGCATGCGGTAGATGTTTCCGTCCGGCAGGCCGTGCGATTCCTTGAAGCGGTTGTCCGTGTTCTCAAACGCGAGGTAGAGGCCCCAAAGGTCGCTGTCATACTGATTCGCGGGATTCTGCTCCACGCCGTCAACGACCCGCAGTTGGAGGTAGCTTGTGTAGGGCGCGGGCGCTCCGGCGAGATTGCTCAGGCGGAAGGCCACGGCTTCATCGAGTCCGCTGAGTCCGCGGTTCCACGGTGCCCACGGTGCGGGCGTGCTCGAAATATTCAGCGTGCGCACGTCGGTGCTGCTGAGGCCGTAGTCGTCGGGCATCTTCAGCAGGCGGCCGCGATTGAACCTCAGCTTCCACTTGTTCTTCCCGGTGTTGAAGGTGCTGTTCTGGCCCTTCACGCGGTAGTGAATGTGATCATAGACCCTGTCGCCGATGACGAGCGCGGCCTCGAAGCGATAGCTGCCGTCATTGTAGGCGGCGTTGTACTGGCAGTTCTGCACGTCGGTCGCATTGGAGAGCAGGTGCCACGGGCGCACCTTGCTCATGGTGGCCGCGGAGAACGTATTCGCCGCCGTGACACCGGGCCTCACCGCTCCGGTCCACGCGGGCACGCCGTCGTAGCAGAAGTAGGCGAAGTTAGGCTGATCGTCATCGGCGTAGGGCACGCGGATGTGAGCGAGCGCTCCGTCCCACGAGCGGATGCGATAGCGAATCAGGCGGCGGTGCGTCTGCACGGTGGCGGGGATGATGGCGGTGAAGTTGTCACTGCCGTCGTCCGTCATGGGGACCGTGATCCAGTTCGTGTTCCATGCCGGGTCGGTGAGGCGAATGAAGCTGCCCGGCTCGACGATCTGATAATCCAGCCACGCGGCAGCGACGCCGTCCGGGTCGGTGATCTTCGCGCTGATAGTCACGGCCTGCCCTGACACGGGCGCGACCGGCGTGTGCGCCACCTGGCGAATGGCCGGCGGTGCGATGCCGGCGGTGACGGAGTTCCGCGCGCCCGGTGTGGGCAGCGCGCTGCGCCATGACGCGCCAAGGTTCGAATCGAGGCCTTCGTTGATCCGCTGCATGGAGTCGCCGGGATCATCGCCCACGGTCGGCCACGGGAAGCTCAGTTCGTAGGTTACGCGGTCCACGACGGCGAGTGAGGGATCGCGCAGCACGATCTCGTCCCCTTCATTGCGCAAGCTGCCGGACCACGGTCCGAGTGCGCCGCTGTAAGCCAGGTAGGTTTGCAACTGCGCCGGGCTTTCCGCGATGACGAGATGGCCGCAGGCCGGAATGATGGTGCCGCCAGGAATGCTGTACGTGACGCCGCCGGTGAGTGACCAGCCGCCAACGTTCACCGGCGTGTTCAGCGGATTGTAGAGTTCCACGAACTCCACGAACTTCAGTTTCGAGTCCGGCGGGTCGCTGTGGATTTCATTGATGACGACCTGTGAGGCCAGCGTCGCGCCGCCATTCAACGCGCCCGGCGTTGGTGCGGCGATGAAACCTCCGACAGTGCCGCCGGCTTCACCGGTGATGCTGGCGCGGAGTTGGAAATCACCGTCATTCGCGGTCAGGTTGAGACCTTGAATGGCGAGCACGTTGCTGGCCTCGAGCGCGCCGGCAGCGAGCGGAATGTTCGCCGTGGCCAGCGCCGTGGCGGTGGCGGTGGAGTTGAAGTCAGGAACGGCGGGCGCATTGCGGCGCGCGACTTCCACGCCGTTGAGCCATGCGACGAAGCCGTCGTCATAAGTCACATTCAGCGACGCGCATTGCGGTGCCGCGCCCGGCACGGTGAAGGCCGTGCGCGTGAGTATACTGGCATTCACATTGAACATCGCGGCCTCTGTGCCCGTCGCGAAGGCACCCGGCTCGCGGAACTTGAAGGAACCCGCGCCATAGCGCGCCGCGGGGCCACCATCCGGCGAGCCAGGGAACGAGGCTGCGGGGGAGGCCGGCGGCGCGGTGACGCCGAAGCGTGAACTGCCCACAAAGCGAACCGCGCCGCCGCCGTCGTTGAGCCCCGCGAGGAAAGTCGTGGCGTGATTGCCGTCAGGCTCGCCGCTGCCGTAGTTGTAGGCGAGGATCGTGTAGGAGCCGGGAGCCAGGGTGACAGGCACGGCGAGTGGCTTGAATCGCTGACCCCCGACCAGCGTGCCTGGCGAGGCGGTGGAGAAGACTTCGCTGGCCAGCACCGCCAGGCCCGTGTCGTCCGATGCGCTGGACGGTGTGCCATTTTGATTCCGTGACCACAGCACGGTCGTGATGGTGCGGCTCATGCCGTTGGAGCCGCTGTCGAAACACGCCAGCTCCGTCACCTGGATGGAGCGAACGACATCAAAATCATGCCCGAGCGCGCCGGCGTAGTTCTGCCCTCCGACGACGCCCGTGGCGATGCCGTAGGGATTCGTCGTCTGGTTGCTGTAGCCCAGCGCCCACTGACCGTTCGTCCATGTGGAGTCATCGAACGGCGCGCCTCCGCGCCAGTCATCGCTCACCGCGGCGGCGGGAACGGTCCATTTCAGTGCGGCGTTGTCCGGAGAAACAGTGACGGTGTTCCGGGTGTTGCCCGTGCCGTAGCCCCACGACGTGTTCGGCGCGAGCGACGGCAGATTCACCACACTCACCACGACACTGGCGGCGTTTGTGAGCGCGATGTATTCGCCATCGTTGTCCAGTTTGAAATTTGTGTGCAGCGGCTGCCCGGAGGTCGCGCGGTTCTTCGCTGACGCAAACACTGTCAGATAGCCGCCCGCCGGAATGCTAGCGGCGGGAAACGTCCACTTCGCGGGCAGCATGCGGTCATCCGTGAGGTGCCAGCCCGCGAGGCTTACCGGCGCGCCGGTGGTATTATATAGCTCGATCCAGTCCTGAAAGGTCGCGTCCTCGTCCTGGAGGCCCGCCGTGTTCTCCGTGACCACTTCATTGATGCGCACCGCCGGCGACGGCAGCGACCCCGGCAGCACATCCACCAGCACGCTGGCGGTG
>JANNVM010000971.1:0-2174 GCA_031414455.1 Verrucomicrobiota bacterium | reverse complement strand
GACGACGGCCCGGGATATGTCAGTCTCACCACGCCGACCACCAGTCCGCTTCCCTTCAACCATGACGGGCTGGACACGGAGGACATCCACACGCTGCCAGGCGGCGGGTTTATCCTCGTCGAGGAATACAGTTCCTCGATCGTGATCGTGAGCGACACCGGAAACGTGCTCAAGCGTTATACGCCTGGAGGAAAGACCCTGGCGGCAGCGGAATACACTCCTGGTGTGGTCACTCCCGCCGCCAAGTACAGCGTGAGCGACAGACTTCCGTCCGTGCTGAAACAGCGGCGTGCCAATCGCGGCTTTGAAGGCATTGCGGTGTCGGATGATGGCCGGACGGCCTACACAGCGATGCAGAGCCCCATGGGCTCGACCAGCGCCACCAGCGCCTATCGCGATTCGAGTCTGGTGCGCATCCTGCGCATGGACATCAGTGATCCGCTGGACTTGCAGGTGACCGGACAGTTCGTTCTCTATATGAGCCCGGTGTCCACTTATCCTCTCGGAAACGCTGCGCGGGATATGAAGATCAGCGCGACCTCATGGGTGTCGCCGGACCGGCTCCTGTTTCTTGAGCGGACCGACAAGACGGGTTTGGGCGGTGCGAAGCTGATTCTTGTGGATCTGACGAATGCCACAGACGTGACGGGCCGTGCGGACGCCGGGACGCCCCTCATTTACGAAAAAGTAACCACCGACCTCTCCCTGCTGGATCCGCCCGTGATCCCCGCGACTTCGCAAGTGGTTCTGGACGTGAACGCGGAGCTTCCCTCCATCACCGACTTCAAACTGGAAGGGCTCTCCATTTTGAACGCCAACACAGTGTCCATCAGCAACGATAACGACTTCGGCATTGGAGACGCTCCTGGCCGCAGCTCCAAAATCTGGGAGATCCTGCTGAGCCAGCCGTTGCGTTAACCCGGCCGGGCCAGCCGCTCCGGTGCAGACTTCGACGGTCTATGCGGTCCCCGACCGCATAGACCGTTTGTCGTGTGAATGACCGGACCACCGTCAGTATCTCTCATTTCCCGCGGGGGGAATGACCGTGTTCCGGTGATCGCCCGTGCCCGCGTCCAGGGCCATCCCGTAACGAAAAGCTCCTGCCCCTCCCTGGCGGAATCGCCCAATTTGCCCTTGGTTGAGGCGACAGGTGGCTAAGCTTGGCCCGCAGGGGATTTATGATATGAGTGAGGCAACCAACATTCTCGAATCCATCCGTCAGGGTGATCTGAAAGCGGCGGACGATCTGCTTCCGCTGGTTTACGGGGAACTGCGCCGGCTGGCGGCGCACCGGATGATGAACGAAGCGCCGGGCCATACCCTCCAGCCGACGGCGCTGGTGCATGAGGCATGGTTGCGGCTGGCGGGTGACAAGGCTCCACAGTTCCAAAATCGCGCACATTTCTTTGGCGCTGCCGGGGAGGCGATGCGGCGGATTCTGGTGGAGTCTGCCAGAAGGAAGAAGCGCCTGAAGCACGGAGGAGAGCTGGAGCGGGTGGACATCGGTGAGGTGGAAATCCCGCTGCCGATGCCGGATGATGAACTGCTGGCGCTGGACGAAGCGCTGGACCGGCTGGCGACGGTGGATGCGCGCGCCGCCGAAGTCGTGAAGCTCTGCTTCTTCGTCGGGCTGACGCAGGAACAGGCGGCCGGCGAACTGGGCATCTCGCTGGCGACAGCGGAACGGCTCTGGTCGTTCGCCCGCGCATGGCTTTTCCGGAAAGTCCAGAAGTCACGCGGGGAACCGCCGTAACGCGGGAATAATTCTGAGGGGTTTCCGCCAAAAGTATCGCATAACCAGGGGAGGTGACGTCACCTTCCGAATCCATCATGGCCAGCGCCGACAAACTCATCGAACTCTTCAACGAAGCGAAGGCGCGGCCGTCCATCGCGGAGCGTGAGTGTTTCCTTGCCGGGGCGTGCCGGGATGATCCGGAACTGAAGGAGCAGGTTTCGTCTCTGCTCCAGGCGCACGAAAGTGCCGGCGACTTTCTCAAGCCGGTGCTGCTCACGCCGCCTGACAACCTGCCGACGGAAAAACCCGGCGACCGGATCGGCCGTTACAAGTTGCTCGAGCAAATCGGTGAAGGCGGCTGCGGGGTCGTTTACATGGCGGAGCAGGAGGAACCCGTGCGCCGCCGCGTGGCGCTCAAGGTCATCAAGCTGGGCATGGA
>JANNVM010000970.1:0-4375 GCA_031414455.1 Verrucomicrobiota bacterium | reverse complement strand
CCGATGGCGGATTGCAGGGAAAGGATGGCAGGCTTTTTGCCTCCGATTCGCCATGCCCAAGACATCCGCCCCCGCCCCCACCGCCATCCGCCCCATCAAAAAGTTGATGGTGGCGAACCGTTCTGAAATCGCCATTCGCGTGATGCGCGCCGCGACAGAACTGGGTATTCGCACCGTCGGCATCTATGCCGCCGAGGACCGTTTTTGCCCGCACCGGTTCAAAGCGGACGAGGCGTATGAACTGAACAAAGACAAGGGGCCGCTGGGCGCCTATCTGGACATCGAAGGCATTGTGGCGCTGGCGAAAGAAAAGGGCGTGGACGCCATCCACCCGGGCTATGGTTTTCTCAGTGAGAATCCGCAGTTCGCCCAGGCCTGTGAGGACGCCGGCATCATCTTCATCGGTCCGGATGCGCGCATTCTGGATATGATGGGCGACAAGACTGCCGCGCGGAATGTGGCGGACAAACTCAAAATCCCCACGCTCCAGGGCACAAAGGATCCGGTCGTCAGCAAGAAAGAGGCGGTGGCCGTGGCGAAGAAGATCGGTTTCCCGCTCATCATCAAAGCAGCGTTCGGCGGCGGGGGCCGCGGGATGCGGGTGGTGCAGAAGGCGGAAGACCTTGAGAAACTCCTCGATGAAGCCCAGACGGAGGCGAAGCGTTCCTTCGGCAATGGCGCGGTGTTCCTCGAAAAATTTGTAGGCCGCGCGAAGCACATCGAAGTCCAGATCCTCGCCGACAAACACGGCAACGTCCTTCACCTCCACGAGCGCGACTGCTCGGTGCAGCGCCGCCACCAGAAAGTGATCGAACAGGCCCCGAGCTTTGGCATCGATCCGAAAGTAGTCGAAGGGCTGTGCACGGCGTCGCTCGCCATCGCAAAAGAGGTCGGCTACACGCACGCCGGCACCGTCGAATTCCTCGTGGATGTGGAGACCGGCGAGTGGTTCTTCATTGAGATGAACCCCCGCATCCAGGTGGAGCACACGGTGACGGAGGAGATCACCGGCATAGACATCGTGCAGAGCCAGATTCAGATCGCGATGGGACACCAACTCCACGGCGAAGTCATGGCGCTGCCGCCGCAGGAGCGGGTGGAGAAGAGCGGCTTCGCCATCCAGTGCCGCGTCACCACGGACGACCCGGAGAATGGCTTCACGCCGGACTTCGGCAAGATCCTCACGTATCGCAGCGCCGGCGGATTCGGCGTGCGTCTCGACGGCGCGTTGGGCACGACGAATGCCGTCATCACGCCCTACTACGACTCCATGCTGGTGAAGGTCACGGTCTATGGACGCACGCTTCCTATCGCGCTGGATCGCATGGACCGCTCGCTGCGGGAGTTTCGCATCCGTGGCGTGAAGACGAACATTCCGTTCCTCGAAAACGTCATCGCCGATCCTATCTTCCGCAGCGGCAAGGCGACCACGCGCTTCATTGATACCAACCCGCAGCTCTTCAAATTCGAAAAGCGCAAGGACCGCGCCACCCGGCTGCTCAACTTCCTCGCGGACGTCAGTGTGAACGGTAATCCGTTCGCCAAAGGATTCACTCTGAAAACTGTGGGCAAGCTCCCGGTCGCCCCCATTCCAAAAGTCGAGCACTCCGTCTCCAAGACCGTCATCCCCGACGGCACGAAGCAGCTCCTGACAAAAATGGGGCCGGAGAAATTCTGCCGCGACTGGGTGGCGAAACAAAAGCGCCTGCTCATTACCGACACCACCTTCCGCGACGCGCACCAGTCATTGCTCGCCACACGGATGCGCACCTACGACATGCTCGCCGTGGCCGACGCCGTAGCGCGCCGTACACCCAATTTATTCAGCCTCGAAATGTGGGGCGGTGCGACTTTCGACGTGACGATGCGCTTCCTGCGTGAAGACCCGTGGGACCGCCTGCGTCAGCTCCGGGCGAAGGTGCCGAACATTCTCTTCCAGATGCTCTTCCGCGGCAGCAATGCCGTCGGCTATACCAATTATCCTGACAATGTGGTGAAGGGATTCATCCAACATGCCGCCGCCAACGGCATGGACATCTTCCGCATCTTCGACAGCCTCAACTATCTCCCCAATCTTACCGCAGCGATGGATGCGGTGCGCGAGGATACGCAGTCCATCTGCGAGGGCACCGTCTGTTATACAGGCGACATTCTTGACCCCGCACGCGATAAGTACGGGCTGAAGTATTACGTGAAGCTCGCCAAAGAGCTTGAGAAAATGGGTGCCCACATGCTGTGCATCAAAGACATGGCGGGTCTGGTGCGCCCCTACGCGGCGAAGCAACTCGTGAAGACACTCAAGGGGGAGATCGGCATTCCCATTCACTTCCACACACACGATACCAGTGGCCTCAATGCCGGGAGCATCCTCCAGGCAGCCGACGCCGGCGTGGATGTCGTGGACGCCGCCATCGCCAGCATGAGCGGCGGCACGTCGCAGCCTAACCTGAACAGTATTGTCGCCGCGCTGCAACACACGCCGCGCGATACCGGCCTCGATCTCGCCGCGCTGCAGGAATATACCGACTACTGGGCCGCGGTGCGCACTTATTACAAGCCGTTCGACACCAGCGAACCCTACGGCACCGCCGAAGTCTATCTCCACGAAATGCCCGGCGGTCAGTACACAAACCTCAAGGAACAGGCCGCCGGCATGGGCATGGCCACACGCTGGCCCGACATCGCGCGCGCCTACGCGGAAGTGAATCAACTCTGCGGCGACATCATCAAAGTCACGCCCAGCAGCAAAGTCGTCGGCGACCTCGCCATCGAATGCGTCGCCCGCGGCGTGAAGCCCGCGGACATCATTAACCTCCAGGGTACTAAGTGGAGCAAGGACGTGACCAGCATGTTCGAAGGCTGGCTCGGCGAACCCTTCTACGGCCTCACCGCAGCGGAAGCGCGCGACTCATGGAAGAAGTGGAACGCCCTCGCCGACGCCATCGTCGGCAAAACCGGCAAGCGCATCAAAGGCCGCCCAGGGCTCCACGCCGCCAAAGTGAAACTCGAAGACGTGCGCGCCGAATTGAAGGCGAAACTGAAAAAAGACCCGGCGGAAGACGACGTCTGGAGCTACCTCATGTATCCTGACGTGTTCATGAAGTTCGCCGACTTCCGCCGCAGCTACGGCGACGTCAGCGTCCTCCCCACGCCCGCCTATTACTACGGCCTCCAGATCAAAGAGGAGATCAACGTCCAGCTCGAAGAAGGCAAAACCCTCTTCGTCCGCCTCGTCAATCTCACCGAGCCCGACCAACTCGGCCAGCAGACCGCCATCTTCGAACTCAACGGCTACCCGCGCCACACCACCGTCGCGAATGCCATCCTCGCCAAGGAAGCCGTCACCCGCGCCAAAGCCGACCCCGCCGATGCCTCACAAATCGGGGCCCCCATGCCCGGCATGGTCGCCAGCATCGCCGTCAGCATCGGCCAAAAAGTGAAGGAAGGCGAAACCCTCCTGACATTGGAAGCCATGAAAATGTTCGCCGCCATCAGCGCCCCCGCCGCCGGCACCGTCCAGGAAATCCACGCCAAAGTCGGCGAGAGCGTGGAGAGCAAGGATTTGCTGATACGAATGGTGAAGTGATCCCAAGGCCATGAAGCTGTTCCTCGATAACTGCTGCCTGAATCGTCCACTGGATGACCAGTCGCAATATCGTGTCCGTATGGAGACGATCGCTGTGGTTGAAATTCTCAGGCAAATTGAGGATGGCCTGCACCAACTACTGGCCAGCAGTTATCTCCTGGTCGAAGTCAGAAAGAATCCTGATATGGAACATCAGACGGAGGTGCTCAATACTCTCCAGCGCCTCGCCCGCTTGGCCAGAGCTTCGGATGCGATTGAAGCGCGGGCGCACCATTTGGAATCACTCGGATTGCGCACGTACGATGCCCTCCATGTCGCCGCAGCCGAGGCCGGCAACGCGGATTGCCTCCTGACCACGGACGACAGACTCTTGAACTTTGCCCGAAGGAATGCCACTGTCCTCACCGTCCGCGTCGCCAATCCACTCGCTTGGATCAAAGAGCAAACCCCATGAGTACCCTCCATCAAATCAACCGCAAGGCCCACTCCATCCTCGCCCGCGAGCTTGGCCCAGTGGACTACCTCCTATTCTTCCGGCAGTACGAAAACGGAAGCGGTGACTACACCCGTGATCGCTGGCAATGGCTGGAGGGCGAGACGATAGATTCCATCGCCGCCGAGGCTCGGAAATTGGAAGCAGAACAAAAATGAAGGAAGGCGAAACTCTGCTCACATTGGAAGCCATTAAGATGTCCGCCGTCATCAGCGCCCCGCCGCCGGCACCATCCAGGAAATCTGCGCCAAAGTAGGCGAGAGCGTGGAGAGCAAGGATTTGCTGGTGCGGATGGT
>JANNVM010000969.1:0-7976 GCA_031414455.1 Verrucomicrobiota bacterium | reverse complement strand
CTGGTTTGGCGGGAAGAGTCAGGAAACGCGAAAGTCAGGAGCACGGAAGATCGGCAAAGACTGGCAGCAACTCTACAACCTCCGCCAGTTGCGGGAGTGATGCGAAAATCTGGAGTTAGCAGGGCCCCCCATGACCCGCCGTTCCCGCTGCGGGTGATGGGTCATCTTCTCCAGGTAACAGCGGCCCCCATCCGTAACTCCGCTCGCTCCGGCTCAGCCGGCTCACCTAGCCAGTCTCAGACGGAGGTCCTGCCAGGGACGATGCTTCCCGGGAGTCAGTTGAAAAACCGTGGCGCAGGCTTCCAGGCTGTGCGGCTCCAGGCCTTCCAGTCTGATGGCTTCGGGCGGGAAGCCCGATGGCCGCACAGGCCCAGATGCCTGCGCCACCTTTGGCAAAAGGCTCCAAAACCGCCCGCCCCCCCCCAATGGATTGCATCACCGGCAGATACTCGGGAACCACGCCCGATCACCACAGATACCGGACATCCTATTCCACCAGCCCCTTTTTCAAGAGCCTGACTTCTTCCTGCTGATACGATGCGGGAGGTGTTTCCCCTGGCCGGGGACGCAGGCCTGACTTTTTCGATGAGCCTGCAGAGTGGGATCAACGGGCCGCCGGAATCGTCAGACCTGACCATGACGCGGATGTCCTCCGGGGCGGGCCGCGAAGGACCCCATGACGCGGTGTTCGCCGTCGTTGAGAGTTAGTTCGGTGAGGGCGGCGCGGCCTGCCCGGGCAATCCATTGAGGAGCCCCCCGGCCAGCGGAAGTGACGATTCCGGCAGTCCGTGCATAGCAGGGGATAGCAGGATTACGGATGAGGAAAAGAGGCCGGTGGAGACATGAGGCTGCCCGCGAAAAGCAATTTCCTTTCAGACAGAAGAAAAGCGTGCCGATGAGAAAGCAGGATGGCCGTCAGGGCGCGATCCTGCGCGGTGCCGTCGCTGGATCGAAGAAGGCTGTCATCAGTGAGTAGTAGTACGCTGCTGACAGCGCGGAAAAGCCCATGTGTCCTCCCCGGTTGAGCAGGATCACACCGATGTTCGGATTGTTCACCCGCGAGAAAAGCTCCGCCACATCCTGCGCTGTCGCCAGGGGGTCGTTCGCTGCCGACAAAACCAGGACCGGAGTCCGCACGGCTTCCATCCGCCGCACTCCCGCCGACCAGTTGTCCTCCCGCATGTCCAGATACCACTCCATATCCGAACGCATTTCCGCATCCGATGGGTATGCCCTGGTCCATCCGTCGCGCCGGAGCTCCGCGGTGACGAAATCCCAAAGGTTCCACGCCGGCGGATCGCCAAACTCCCGCAATCGTGCTTCCGCCTGATGCTGGAACGTCGCCTTGACCGGGTTCATCAATTTTTTCCAGCGTTTTGCGAACACCGGTGACAACGTCTGGAATGCAACCGGGGTGGAAACGATAAACATGCCCCCGTTAAATGACGGCTCCGCATTCGGTTTCTGTGCAATCCTCAGAATCGGCCGGCCCGCATCCCTGGGATCCAGCGGTGCCGCGTCCAGCCATGCCGCCAGCAGCGACTCAAATCCAGTCATCGAAAACGAGACGAGTCCCACCCGCTTCGCATGATGTTCCCTCTTTAGCCATCGCGCTGCTGACAACAGATCCGATGTCTCCCGGAGTCCGAATGTTATTGGAATCGTCCGGTTCCGCTCGTTCGTCTGACCATGGCCGCGCAGTTCGATCGCCAGCACATGATGGCCCGCCCGCCGCAGCGCCTGCACGTGGTTCTCCATGCTCACACCCTCCAGGGAGCCGAACATTCCGTGGGTGATCACCACGTAGGAGCCCGGGATTTCGTCGGCTGGCCGGGGGGCGCCAAGGCGCGCGTGCGGCTTCAACCCGTCGCTCAATGGCACCTCCACCTCCTCAAATCCCTCCCAGGGAGGCGACGGTGTGTTTCCCGGCGGAGGGCTGGTCACCCGGGCGGTATGCATGATTCCGCGCAGATTCCCATACAGCGTGTCGAGTTTCGCCGGCTCCAGCCTGAATTTGCGAAACACATCCACCGGCTGTCCATGTTCATCTTGCAGCGTATCCGAAACTAACGCCTCGCGCGCTCCCGCCGGCAGCCCCACTGCCGACGACGAATGAACCGCCGCCGTCCATTGGCGCGCCGCCAGCCGCACGCCGCGCGGCGAAGAAATCTGCACCGCTGCCGGTCGCACGATGTGTTCCGGCAGCATGGGATAGGATCGCGGTGAAAAACATCCCGCCAGGGGCAGGACACACAAAAGGAGCAGAAGGCAAATCCAGCGGCGTGGTCCTGACGATTCTATGGGGAGGGTGTTCAGAATTGAAAACTGTGCCGGCAAAGGGCGCATTTCAACCGTCCCGGTATGGTGCCTGATGGCAACGTGAGGTTCCAACCAGTCGATATTCAAATTCTCCTGCTGTCCCGGCGATGGTTCACCCTCACGAGGCTCCAGGGTTGCGCATCCGGCAGGAGGACTGCACTGTCGCCGCTTTCCATGGTCCGACATTTTCTTTTGCCCGCCGCATTTCTCTTCGCCCTCACTGGCTGTACGGTCCGTCCGCCGGCCTCACGCATGGGCGAAGCCAATGTCCCTGTGCCGGCAGCGTGGTCGGCCACCCGGGAGGGTAAAGCGGGCGTGGACTCGGACTGGGTGGTGCGCATGGGCAGCCCGCAACTCACCGCGCTCGTGCGCGAAGCGGCGGCCAATAATCCTGACCTGAAAATCGCCGCGGCCCGGGTGGAGCAGTCGCGCACGCTCATCAAATCGGCCGCCGCAGGCTCGTATCCGAAACTGGACCTCACTGCCGACGGCAACGACACGCAGCGGAACTTCGTCGGTTTTCCCGTCGCTGGCAGCGATGGCGGCGCCATCAAGGTGGCAAGCGAATCCTATCAGGTAAGTTTCGTTACGGAATGGGAGCTGGACATCTGGGGCCGGTACCGGGCGGGCACTGCCGCGGCCATCGCCGCCACGCAGGGTGCGGAACAGGATGAACGCGCCGCGCGCGCCGCCATTGCGGCGCAAACGGCGAGAGCATGGCTGGGACTGATCGAGGCCAATGAGCAGTTGGATCTCGCGGATGCGGCGATCAAAGCCTATCAGGACACGGAGAAGGCGCTGGAGGAACGTTTCCGCACCGGCCAGGCCGGTGATCAGGGCGGGATCGGTGCCCAGTTGCGTCTCGCGCGCAGTGACATCTCCGCGGCGAAAGCCGCACTCGAACAGCGCCGCGAAGTGCAGGGCCAGGCGGCCCGCGCGCTCGAAGCGCTGCTGGGGCGCTATCCGCAGGGCGAGCGCCGCCGCGGCGAACGCCTCCCGGCCCTGACCGCGTCACCGCCCGCGGGCCTGCCGTCGGAACTGCTGCTGCGCCGCCCGGACATTCTCGCCGCCGAGCGGAGATTCGCGGCTCAGGGCATGAGGCAAAAAGAAGCGCGCCGCGCGATCTGGCCCAGTCTCAAACTAACCGGCAGCGCCGGCTCGAGCACTGCCGGGATCGGCAATCTTCTCGCGAGTGATTTCGGAGTGTGGAGTTTCGGCGCCAAAATATTTGAACCCATCCTCACCGGAGGGCTCATCCCCGCGGAGCTGCGCAAACGCAACGCTGAGCAGGCCGAAGCCCTCGCCACTCTTCAGAAAACTGTGCTCAAGGCATTCGGTGAAGTGGAGAACGCCCTCGATGCCGAACTCCTCCTGCGCCGCCGCGAGGAAGCACTCACCGAAGCCACACGTCTCGCGGCGGAGGCTGACAGCGAAGCCCGGGCCAACTTCCGCCAGGGACTCGGCGATATTCTCACGGTGCTCGTCACCCAGCAGCGCGCGATCCAGTCCCGCAGCGCCCTCGCCAGTGCCCGCAGGCTTCGCCTCGACAACCGCGTCGCGCTCCATCTTGCACTTGGCGGCGACTTCCGCGTGCATTGATCCCGGTGTAATCTATTGAGGCAAAGAGGTAATCTGCGGATACCACTCCGCTTTTAGCAAATGAATCCTGGCGGTTCTGGCTGTGGAACCCGGGACTGATTCACTGCGGCTGAGGCACAGGCTCCGCCGCACGAATCTTCACGGTGCGTGGAGTGATAGAAGAATCAAGAAACGGATTGCCTGCCTCACCGCGCGCGCCGCACTGGTGGACGCTTCACCCCTTCATCTCCCCGCGCACCAGATGCACGGCCTCGACCATGTTCTTCAACTTCTGCCGTGACGCCCAGCGCGCCGTCTGACTCAGTCCGCAGTCAGGCGCAAATGACAGCCGGTTCGCCGGCGCCAGGGCGAGGCATGCGCGGATTTTCTCCGCGAGGAAGTCCACGGGTTCGATGAAGTAACTCTTCACATCAATGATGCCGACGCTGACATCGCGCGTGGCGCTGATGGTACGGATGATCTCCAGTTCCGCATACTCGCGGCTGGCCATCTCGAGGTGAATCTCGTCAACATTGAGATCGAGAAACGCGGGGAAGAGCGGCGCATAACGCCGCATACCGACGGCGCGGCCTTTGTAGTTTCCGAAACAAAGATGCGTGCTCAGCCGGCAGCGGCCCGACACGCCCTCGACCGTGCGATTGAAGATGTCCACGAAGCGACGCGGGTCTTCGCGATGGCCATAACAACTCATGCTGGGCTCGTCCACGGTGATCTCCGTGCAGCCTGCGGCCACGAGACCGGCGAGTTCCTCCCGCACGAGCGGAAGCAGTGCTTCCGTTAGCGCCCAGCGGTCAGGATATTGTTTGTTCGGCAGTAATCGGCCGCTCAGCGTGTAGGGACCAGGAACGCTGCATTTCAGCACCGGCCCGGACGGCGCGATGGCGCAGAGGCGCTGGTATTCCGCGACTGCGCCGAGGCCGTTCGGCGCGCCCAATTCACCGGTGACCCCGTGTTTCCCGCGCTGATCGTGCGCCGGCGGACCCCAGCGGCGCGGGGGCGCGGCTTCCATGTTGATGCCGGTGAGATGGCCGTAAAAACTGAGGTTAAAATCGAACCGCCCCTGCTCGCCGTCGGTGATGACATCCAGTCCGGCCGCGAGTTGATCCGCCACCGCCGTGCGGCAGGCGTCCTCCTGGAGTTCGACGATGTCGGCGGAACCAAAACGATCAAGGCTGCTGACGGCGAATTCGAGCCACGCCGGCATCGGGTAGCTGCCAACGACGGTTGTTCGGAGGGGAATGGGCTGCATAGAACGAACCTTTAAGGAGACACTGAATAAATGAAAGCAGAGGTTGGAGTCCCGTCTTTAGGGTGCGCGGTGCGGAGCATCCGGGGAGCAGAAGGGTGGACACCGAACGGGTTCAGCGATCTTCCTGACGCCGGGCTGGTGGACCGGACAGGCATCACGAGTTCTAAGTCTTGACGAGCCTTCGGACGGCGGGCGTTGTCGCTGTGGATTGAGCGCCGCATTGCGGTGGCGGAGGTAGAGTACTGCGGGCGGTCGGAGATCGGAGGCGCTTTCGGCACGACAAGATCCTCGAATGGTTCCTGCGCCCGGCGACATGAAAGGCCGAGGCCCGCCGCCGCGACGGTATCACTTTCCGGTGACGATGGAGACCTCTGCTTTTCGCAGGAGGGTTTGCACACCGATGGCGCCGTTGTTGCAAATGTAGCCGGGGCGCCATGTCTTTTCGATGCGCGTCCCGGGGCTGCTTCCTTCGCGGCTCTCCACGATCTGGATTTTCTTCCGGGTGGAAACTTCCACGATGAAGTCCGGTTCGTATTGATAGGGCTCGACGTGGTATTCTGTGAGAATGTCGGAAAGTCCGGCGCGGAAGATACTCATCTGCTCAATGGCCTCGCGGGCACCGTTATTGACCACCTGGTGATGAATGAGGTCATCAAGGAGGTCCACTTGCTTGATGATGCCCTTGGCCATGGCGTGAACGGTGCCCCAGTTGGCATCGGGAGCTTCGGCAAACGTCTGTTTGCGGTCTTCCAACTGGCGGATTTTCGTTTCGAGTTCGGCGGTGCGGACCTGAAGGGCGGCGGCTTCGGAGCGCAACGGTTCGAGGGCTGCGGACTCGGCCCGGGCGGCCGTAATACTGGATGTCAGGGTTTCAAGCTCCGCGGTGGATTCCTTCAGGGCGCGATTGGCGGCGGCGCGCTTTTCAGCCAGAGCGGAAATGTCACCGACGACGACGGCGAGTTTTCGCTGATTCTCCACGACTTCTTCCCCGGAGCGGGTCGCTTTAGCCTGGGCTTCAAGAGCCTGTGCGGCGGCGGAAGTCGCTGCGGCCGCCTCCAGGTTGAGCTTGGCGAGGAGAGTCTGCTTTTGTGCGATGGCAGTGCTGGCTTCGTTTAGCCGCCCGGTCACTTCCTCCAGTGAGGACTCTACGGATGCCATCTCTTTTCGTTTTGCAGCGAGAGATTCGACGTCCGCGGTGAGGGCGGCCTTGCGCTGCTCAAGTTCCGTCACCAGGGATTCTTCATTGGAAAGTTCGCGGCGGGCGTCTTCGATCTTCTTCGAGATGACGGCGGCTTCGGCTTCGCTGCTGCTCAGCAGCGACTGGCGATCGGTGACGGATTTCTCCATGCCGGCGGCATCCGATTCGGCTTTGGCGAACCGGTCGGCGGCTGCGAGAGTGGATTCTTCGAGACCAGCGAGGCGGGCGGCGGCGGCCTCAAGGGCGGTCTTTTGCTCCGCGACGGATTTTGTGAGGGTTGCGAGTTCTTCCGCGGCTTCCCCGCGTTCGCTTTCCGCTGCGGCGGCAGCAACCCGGCGCTGCTCTTCGAGGACTGAAAGTTCGGCAGTGGCTCTGGAAAGGGCGGCGGCGATTTTCGCCTGCTCGTCTCCGGCAGCGGCAAGTTCTTTGGCGAGCGCGGCCTTCTTCTTTTCGTCAGCCTTTGCCGATTCATCCGCAATCTTAGTCTTGATTTTGGCGTCGGCGATAGCGGCTTCGATTTCGGCGAGACGCGCTTTGGCGTCGTCGAGTTCGCGAAGCGATTCGCCTGCGGCCACGATGCGGGAGGTGTGTTCGCTGAGCTGCGATTCCGCGTCTTTGATTTCTGCATCGAGCGCCGCCCGGCGTTCGATCAGGGCCTCGGTTTCGCTAGTCAGTTTAGCGAGATGCTCCGCGGCGGTGGTAGCGGCTTCCTCCCGGGCAGCGACCCGGGCCGCGGCGGCATCCGCCTCCTGGCGGGAGGTTTCAAGGTCCAGGGTCACCTTGCTGAGTTCCGCTTCCTCGGCACTCAGTTTTTCACCGCGGGCTTTCGCCGAAGCGGTGCCAGCGGCTTCAGTCTTCTCAATCTCTTCCTGCAGTTTCTCCAGGCGTGAGCGCAGTTCGCGCGCCTCACGCTCTCCCTGAAGGCGAATCTGCGCCTGAGTGTGTTCTTCACCCTCACGTTCGCGGCGCAGCGTCTCGATCTGCCCGGAAAGACTCTTCAGTTCGCGGCGCGCGTTGGTCAGTTCCGCGTGAGCTTGCTGGACTTCGCGGCGCACATCGGTGGAAATCTCACTAACGGGCACCGGAGTCGTCGGAGGGGTCGCGGCGGGAGTGGCGAGGCGGCCGCCGGGATTGACGGTCGGCACGGGCTCGGTCGCGGCGCTGCGGGGAAGAGCCGGCAATGGCACCGTGGCGGCTGCCGCAGGGATCAACTTTGCCAGCCGCGGTCCACTGAGCGCCGCGGGCGGGGGGGGGCTGTCTGCCGCCGTCCCTGCCGCGGTCTCGCTGCCGTTCGCGCCGGTGAGATTTTCCGGCACCGGATCGAAAGTCGCTTCCAGTTGTCCGAACCCAACAATGTCGCCGGGATTCAGCAGCGCGCACTCAATGCGCCGTCCGTTTACCGTGGTCCCGTTGCTCGAATGCAAATCCCGCACCTCGGTGACGCCATCCGGATTGAGCCGGAACTCCGCATGGAATGAGGATATCCACAGATTGTCGATAACGATGTCGTTCGCTGCATTGCGACCGAGCCGCACAAAATCCCCCGCCAGCGGAAAATCCAGCGACTGAGTATCGCTCAGTTTAAAAACCAGTTTTGGCATAGGTCGGTAG
>JANNVM010000968.1:0-11497 GCA_031414455.1 Verrucomicrobiota bacterium | reverse complement strand
TCCCGCGATTTTGCGCGACTGCTTCCCCATGAATTCGACGGAACCTCAGCCCATCAGTCTCGCCGACGCCCAGCGTATATGGACCTTGCAGCAGCAGAAAGCGCCGCTCTCTCCGGAGGATCAGGCGCTCCTCCACCAGGCCTGGGAATGGCAAATGTGAGTCAGTCATGGGATCCGGTTGCCGAGTTTGAAAACAGAGTCGCCCGTCACTTCATCCGCGCGCCCGACGCGCGCGTCTATGTTATTGATGTGCAGATGAAGCTGAATCCCGGTGTCGTCTGGGAAAACGTCATCGCCGCACCGTGAATGGTGCGCACTGCGAGTGGCGGCATGTTGCCGCCATTGATAACAAGCGCCGCAGGCTACTCTAAAGGTGCAGAGTGAGACGACGCGCCCAGAGAAGTGGCCGGCGGCGCCTTTGAAAATGGCGGCTGCAACCCGCCCCTCCCAGTGGCGTGCATGCAGAAACAGGAGCGGGCTGACGGTCTCACTTTCGCTGCTTTGTGTGCGGCGGATCATCATTGGCCCTGGGCGGGAAGCACGATGCGCTTGCGCAGTGCGGCTGGTGCGGTCGCAGACGGGGCCTGGCTGGTCCCCGGCTTTGGCGCGGGAGTCACACTGATTTTCGCGCCAGGCAGAAGCCATTCCGGGGCTCCCGCGTTCAGTCTCCCTAATTCGTTCAGGCCTGGACTTCCTTTCGACACCAAAGGCCACTGATCGCCAGGCCACCACGGGGATCCTGTTGGCAGGTATTCCGCCGCACGCGGATGGGCGGCGAGCAAATCAGTCGCGACGGGCAGCAAGGCACGACCGGCCGCGGCGGGGTCGGTATCCTGCCAAAGCCAGCCGGTGGCGGCTGCGGTGCGATTGAAAAACCTCGGCGTGTATTGGCTGGTGATCTCCGGCTGCTGCCCGATGGCGAGCAGCCAGTCGAACGAGAGTGATTTGGTCAGCGCCTCGCGCAGTGCGGCGGGAGGCCCGGCATTTTCCTGGCCGGCGGCAGGCAGGATGAGGACGGTGCCTGGCAGGAGTTTCAACGGCCGCCATGCGTCCATGAGTTTCTGCTCAACCCATTCTTTTGGCGCGGGCTCTGCGAAAGGGTCCGGGCTGCCGGGCGGGTCGAGGCTGCGCACCGTCGCCTTGTCCCACGCCACGTTGCTGAACGGCAGCGCATGTGGTGCCATGAGTGCCAGCAGCAGTCCGCCCAGCGGTGCCGGCTGCTCATCCACGTACTGAGCCCCCGACACCGGCCAGAACGGCCCGTCCATACTCTCACAGAGCCAAATGCCGGAGCGCAGCGCGTCTTCGCTCATTTTTGCCTGCGGCGCGGGCGGCTCCAGGGTCAGGATGTCACCAAGTTGGCACCAATCCGGAGTGGTGAGCGTTTCCATTTCACCGGCTGGCCCCATGCGTTTCTGTTTGAACGTGAGGTTGAGCAGAGTGGCGGGAATCCCTGCCTCCCGCAGGATTGCCGGCGGGGTGATGGAGGGATACCCGCCGGTGTAGGCCACCGTCGAAATCCACAGTGGCTCGCCGCCCGCGGCGGCATTGATCACGACACCGCCACCCGCGATTTCGAGCCGGACTTTGATCGTCGTGGCCTGATAGCACCACTTCTGGACCAGGTAGGATGGGGCCTTGTCAGGATTCTCCGTCCGGGGAATGCTGACGACATCGCCCCACTGCAGCGGGAACTCGTTTCCGTCGCCCGGCAGCGCTGTGCCCGCAGGCACTTTCTCCTGCTGCACGGGAGCGGTTTCGGTATTCGCCTTCGTCGCGAGGGCCAGCAGGTCCACGGGGATGACCTCCTCTTTCCCGTCCTTCATCCGCCGGACAGTGACGCGGGTGTAGTCCCGCCGGATATTCGGGTGAGCATCCAGCAACCACCAGGCTTTGCTGAAGAATACCCGCAGCGACGGCGGCGCACTCAATGCACTGTCATCACAGAACTGCGGACTGAATACCGGTTTGCCGCCCTGACGCAGCGGCGTCTCCCCGTCGTCCAGCCATACCGCGTGCGGCAGCCGCGGATTGTCGCGCCAGTGGGCGGCTTTCCAGAGCACGCGGAAGGCGGTGAGCAGGCGCTCCGGGGAAACTTTAGACTGACTTGGAATGCCAGGCCCGGGAGGGTTGCCAGGCTGGAGGCGGAAGGTGCCGCTGGAGAAAAATTCAGGCTGTGTCCGCCCGACTCCAGCTCCCCGTTCCGAAAGTTCCACCGCCGCTTCCGGCCAGCACCAATCAGGGTTCCCGGCGGGCAGCAGGAGATTGAGCAGCGTGTCGCCCTGAGCGTAGAGCACATTGGGATCGGCCTTCGCATTCAGGAGTGCCTTGAGGATTTCCAGGTTGGCGTCCTTGCGATCCAGGCTGAGGCAGGCCTTGCCGAGCGGCGTGATCTCCCAGTCGTCCGTCGTCACCGCATCCACTTTTGCGCCGGCGGCGAGAAGCTTCTGCACACACTCCAGCGAGCCGGTTTTCGCGGCGAAGTGCAGCGCGGTATGGCCAGTGAGGTCGGGCGCGTTCACGTCGAGACCGGCTTTGAGGGCATCATCAATCCAGCGGGCCAGGCCGCGGCGGGCCGCAATGTGGAGTGCGGTAGCTCCGGTGCTGAGAGCGGCTTTCCAGTCGGCTCCGGCGGCGGTGAGAATCGTGACGATTTCGTCGTCGTGTCGCGGCGGCTCTCCAGGATTCGCGGCCACCGGATAAGTGCCCATCAGCGCGTTGAGCAGCGGCGTGCCGTCGAGATCGCCGGACTTTTGATTCACGTTTGCGTTGGCTGCGAGGAGCAGGCGCACTTTGGAGGCGTTGCGGCTGGCAACGGCTGCGCCAAGCGGGGTCAAAGGATAGCGGTGGTTTTCGCTGCCGCCGCTTTCAGTGACTGCCGCGGACCGGTTCACGTCCGCGCCGGCGGCGATGAGTTCCGTGAGCATTTCGGGCGGCAATTCGCTATCGAGGGCCGCCTGGATAAGCGGCGGGCTCTGGTCAATACCCGTCTTGGATGGAGGGTTCTGCTGGGTGCGGAATTTCGAGTCCCATACATGATTGTAAGGTGCGGCTCCGGTGCCGGTGAGGTTTGGGTCTGCTTTGCGGGCGAGCAGAAGCCGGACGACGGCGAGTCGCTTGTTCACGACGGCATCCGTGATCGGTGCGCCCATGTTCACGTCGGCACCGGCATCGAGCAGAAGTTCGCAAACTTTGAGATGACCGTTGGCTGCCGCAAGGTTCAGCGGTCCCGAAAACATTGCGGGTGTGAACTGCGGCATTTTGTCCAGCAGCCAGCGAACGATCTCCGTGTGGCCTTCGCGTGCGGCGTGTTCCATTGGCGCGTCGCCCTTCGCGCCGCCTTTTACCAGCAACAAATCCGGGCTGTTCTGCGCCAGCGCCTTAAGGCGGGTGAGTTCCTTCGCTTCCTCCTCCGTCATGCCGGCGGGCAGCGCGGCGGTGGTGGGTGGGGCCTCCGACGTTGGCTGGCCCAGCGCGGCGAGGTTCTCGCGGCTGAGTTTAGCGGTACGCTCTTTGTCGCCGTACTGGGCGAGCACTTTATTATAGAGCGCGGCGGCTTCGTCTTTGCGGCCGAGTTTGCGCAGACACTCGGCCTGGCGGTAGAGCGCGGTGGCGGCCATGTCGCGCTGGGCCTCGAATTTCGCGCCGACATCCTGGTAGGCCTTGAGCGCGGTTTCGGTGTCGCCCTTCACCTCCTCGGCGTAGAGCGCATCGCGGAAGGCTTTTTCAATCTCGTCCTCTGCGCGGAGGGGGCCGGCGGCGGTGCAGAAGACAAGCAGAAGCAGGAGGAAAGTGACGGGGAACGTTTTCATGGTGCCGGACTCTGACATACTGCCAGCTGGAAAGTTGTCACGGAAATGCAATATCGGCTGATTGGAAGCCGGCATAACGGTGCAGCGTGACTCATCCAGCCATCATGCGTATTCCGGGTCCGGAATCCGATCAGAAAAATGATGGCCATGAAAAACACTTGATGCCAAGCCCCGGGAGCGGGGGCTCTGGCGGGTAAAATGCAGTGGCTTTCAGTTCCCGCAGGAGTCGCACGATTCCGCTGGACGCCCGTCCAGAGGCTCTTCAGTCTCCGCGGAATGTCACGCTACGACCGCTATTCTGGTTTTGCTCCGTATGTTCCTGTCGCTGAACGCCGCCGGAAGGCGGAGGCGATGGCGCAGAAGATGGCAAAAGACGGCAGGAAGCTGGAACCCGTGAGGATTGCGGGCCGCGCCATTGCCACGACTTTTTGGGGCAAGGAATGGTGCGACAACCTTGCGTCCTACAGCGATTACTCCAACCGGCTTCCCCGGGGGAGAACCTATGTGGGAAACGGTTCGGTCATTGATCTTCAAATCACCACCGGGAAGGTGAAGGCGATGGTGCAGGGGAGTTCGTTATACAAAGTGGAAGTGACCATTGCGGCGCTCGACGGGGCTTCGTGGGCGGCATTTAAGAAGCGCTGCGCGGGGCAAATCTCCAGCTTGCTCGATCTGCTCCAGGGCCGGCTCGACAAAGGCGTGCTTCAGGAAATCACCCGCCGCCCGGACGGACTGTTCCCGGCACCCAAAGAGATGAAGCTCTCCTGCTCGTGTCCGGATGGAGCCTCCATGTGCAAGCATGTCGCCGCCACGCTGTATGGCGTCGGTGCGCGGCTGGATGGAAAGCCGGAGTTGTTCTTCACACTCCGCGGCGCGGATATGGAGGAACTCATCACCGCCGCCAGCCGCAGCGCTGCCGCCGCCGGTGCTGCGCCTGCAGCGGACGGACTGGATGCCGGCGACCTCAGCGCGATTTTTGGCGTGGAAATAGAAACCGCAGCGGTACCGGTTCCTGCCCGGAAGCCACCATCAAAGAAAGCCGTCGCGAAGAAGCGAGGCCCGGCGAAGAAACCGGCAACGCCAGTAAAGGCCCTGGCCCGCCGTGGAAACCGGACGAATGCCTGAGGATACCGGTTCCGTTGCCGTTCGGGGAATTGCGTGACGAACGGTGCGCGACGCGCGAATAACTGTCGCGACGAATAACTTGCAGCCTGCCCGGCCCAGTGGTTATACTGCCCACCCATGAATCCCCGGACCGCTGCCGCAATCCGCCGCCTTGCTTTGCTTGCTTGCGCGGGGGCGGCATTGCCCGGAGTGGCGGCGGCTGAGGAGTCCACGCTGGGGTCGCTGCTGCGCCTGGAAAGCGGGACGGGGCGCCTTGATGAGATCGCGGAGATTGCGCGGCGCACCGAAAGCAGCGGCGAATGGAAGCGCGGCATGACCGAACTGGCGTCCATCGCCCGCACGGCGAAGGAAGCCGGCGAACGTACGACGTGGATCGCGGCCGAACTCGCGTGGGTCCGCCTTGCGGCGCAGGATGGCGACGAGACCGATCTGGACGATGCCCTCCAGGAACTCGCTTCCCGCGCGCGGAGCTGGGGCCTGAGCCGTCAGGAAGCGGAAGTCTATTCTTTTTGGGCGGAACACCTGGAGGAACAGGGCGAATGGCTCATGGCACTGCGTGCGCTCGACCGTGCCACGCAGGCATCGCTGGATCGCGGGGATGTTAATCGGGCGCTCACGGCGCTGGTCGGAATGTCGCGGCTTTGCCGGGATAACGAACATCCCTGGCGACTGCAGGAAGTCTGGCTGCGCATCACTCAGGTGGAAACGGAACTGGCGGCGGCCATTGACGAAGTGACCGGGAAATTGCTGGAGCGCGAGCGACTGGTGGCCTCGCCCATTGTGGAAACGCTGGTGCCGCTGGTGGCGTTGCCGCCGCGCGTGGACTTGCAGCCGGTGCAGGCGGCTGTCAGAGTTTCCGCGCCCCACAGTGAAGTGGGCCGCGCCCGGTTTTCCCTCACCAACGAATCCGTCCGGACCATCAGCGGCTCGCTCAAGGTCGCCGCCCGCACCGGAACTGTGAAAAAGTGGGAGTCCGGCGACTCGGGTCACTGGCTCACGCTTGGCAGTGCGGGGACAAAGAAGGCCGCGACTGAAACCGCAGCTGCACCTGCGGCCCGGACGGTCTCGCTGAGGCCCGGCGAGCGCCTCAGCGTGTATGTCGAGCGCGAGCAGCCTGGTGTTTCGGACACGGTGAACCTGACATGGACCGGCCCGGGAGGTGAGTCGCTGGCGGCTGGAGAATTCACCTTCGCGGCAAAGGAGCCGCGCACCTCGGTAACAAATGCCGGGTCGCTGACCATGCGTCCGGGCTGGAGTGCGCCATTCTATCACGAGATCAATCACCGGGGCCAGGAAGTGAAGGCCGAGGACCTGCAATTTCAGACCAGTGTGCCGTGCCGGCTCGAGATTTTCGATGTGGACGGCGGGCGTCACCCGTCGGTGGATGCCGGTAAACTCCTCGCGGTGGATGCCAACGGGGACGGTTTCTTCAACAGTGACGGCGACAGCATTGTCTCCGACTTCAACGCCGATGGCCAGCCCGATGTCCTGATCGGTGACCGCAGTCGCAGTCTCGAAATCTTCGCATGGCCCCTCATTCCTCTGCTTCCTGGCGAGGAAGTGACCCTCTACTCACGCCTCCGCCGGCCCAATGAGGCCGGGGCATGGCGAACCGACTCCGAAAGCCGGCTTTCTGTCCCGCTGCCGAACCCGTCTGGCGCAAGAAAGTCAGCAGGCCGGTAAAATATTATGGAAATTATAGTCAGGCGGGTTATAATGGCCGCCGATGAACGATTTTTCCACCCGTCCCGAAGCCTTTCGCTGCCCTGCGCCGCAGGAACGCTGTGCTGTTATCGAAAGAGCCGCACCGTATCCGCTGCCGAAGCGGCTCCTCCCGGAAACCCGGGGTGTTGAAGCGACCCGCCTCCGTGCGTCCTTGCGCCGTCCCCCGGTTCCCCGGCTCTCGCTGTCATGAGGGATTTTGCGCGGATATGAGGCGCGGAGGGGCCGACCGCGCTTTGCAGGAAGATTTCATGCGGTGAGAAGGTTGAGTTTTTCCAGCCGCCGGCGCACTTCCGCCCGTTCAGATTCGCGAAAGGCCCGCATCGGTTCGGCCATCGTATCGTGGCAAATCCCCAGCAGGCTGAGCGCACATTTGAGGCCCTTGATGAGCGCGGAGGTGTGACGTCCGACGGTGTAAAGCTCCGAGCCAAACTCCAGGACCTGCGACTGGAGTTGCCGCACCCTTCGGAGATCCCCGGCGGCCGCCGCATGGTAAAGCTCCACAAACAGGCGCGGGAAGACATTGGCCCCGCCGTTGATGCCGCCGTGCGCGCCGAGCAACACCGCCTCCGCCGTCAACTCCTCAGGCCCGATGAAGACACTCCAGTCATCCCTCGTCTGCGCCAGGCGGAGCAGGCTGTGAAAGTAGAGCATGTCGCCGGAACTGTCCTTGATACCGATGATCCCGGAATTCTGCATCGCGCGCTCCACCGTCGGCAGTTCCCACGACACTTTTGTCAGGGCCGGCATGTTGTAGATGAACAGCGGCAGCGGCAGTTCCGCGACGAGATCATCAAGATACTCATTCAGTTCCGGCTGAGCCTCACGAAAATAATAGGGCGGTGCCGCGACCACCGCCGCCGCTCCTGCATCAGCTGCAACTGCCGCCAGTTCGACTGACTCGGTGAACGACGTGTCCGTGATGCCAGCGATCACCGGGACCCGCCCGTTCACCAGTCGCAGCGTTTCCCTCACCATCTGATGCCGCAGCCGGTGGCTGAGCCCCGGGGCCTCGCCCGTCGTGCCCAGAACGAACAGACCATGCACTCCGCCAGACATAAGATGCTCCACCAGCCGCTCCAGGCCTGACAGATCCAGTTCATCCCTCCCCGCCAGCGGCGTGACTATGGGCGGCACGATGCCGCGAAGGCGAATTGCAGGATGGTCCGTGGTCATGACTTTAACACCGCACTGTTTTCCGCTTCGCGGCAACCGGCGCGCCCCGGCGGCATTTGATAATATAACTCTCCGCCTCCGGCACCTTGCAGGACGTGTCACCCATGTCCACTTCCACCTTGCCCAACTTCTTTGCGGTGGCCATCGCCTTGTCAGCCAGAGGCGCGATATAAGTGCCGCAGGAAATAACAAATCCATTCATGGCGTATCGGGTGCAGTCAGGGGATGACTTGAGAGTCTTCGCTATGCGGTCGAGCAGCGCACCAAACTGTTTCACGGGGAGGTTATCGTCAGGCACGGTGGCGGAGAGCGCGCTCAGCGTATTCCAGCCGGACGTGGCGAGAGGTTCTTTTCCGGAATCAATCCATTCCAGCGCAATCCCGATGCCGTCAGGATGCTCGGAGGCAACCCAGGCAACGGTGTAGTCCGAGATCATGCCCCACGCGGCAGTCGCCGCCCATTTCTGAAGCTGGGCGCGCGTCATCTTCCTGCCGTCAGCCACCATGCCGGCAAGATACTGAGCGTCGCCGTTACCGGTGGCGTAAAGTTCCATCGCGAGCGCCTGGTCGCCTTTGATCCTCTTTTGAATGACTTTGAGGTCCGCAATCTTAACCCCGAAGAACGGCTCTTTCGCGCCGTGGCGCAGGTAGATTTTTTTGATTTGATCGCTGCCTTTGGCGGCGAGTCCAGACATCACTTCAACAAGAGTCATAGCAGACGGGCGGTGCAGGGCTTCAGAAGGAGGTTGGAATCGCTGGCGGGATCCAGCAATTCGCTGCGCAACGTCACGCAAAACCGCGACCTGTCCAGCCTGAGTCGCTGAGTGGCCGCGATTACAGTGCTCAGCACGACGACTCTGGACAAATCCACTCGATCGCGCCATCACATCCGGCATGACGATGACCTGTCCGCGCTGCCGCTCCGCCTTAAAGGCGGAGAAGCACGATACCGGCATCGCGTGGCGGTGTATGGGCTGCGGCGGCCAGTCGCTCAACTTCAGTCAATTCCGGAAGCTGGTGCCTGAGCCGAAGGCCAACAGTATTTGGGGGGAGGCTATGCTGCACCCGCGCGCGCCGCGCCGCCGCTCGCTGTGCCCGGAATGTCAGCGCGACATGGCCGCGGTGCTCATTCCGATGAAGGACCGCGAACTGGAACTCGAAGTCTGCCGCAACTGCCAGCGCCTGTGGCTCGACAGTCAGGAAAAAATCGCCGGGCATCTGACGGCCGGCGCGCCTCCCGGCCCGCAACCGGAGGCATGGACCATTTCGGACTCCGCCAGGGAGCGACTCGCCGGTCATTTGGCGCGCTCCACCCGCCGGCGCTTCTCTGACGACTACCATGTCATATTCCGCGCGGTGTTCCTGGGGCTGCTCGTTCTCTACTTCATCGTGCGCACCTGGCTTCGAAAGCCGTAGCGCGGCTTTCGAAGGTCGAGACCACGCGGCGGGCTCCACTCGACATTGGAGCCGCAGCGGAGCGGAGACAGACTGCCGACAGGCAGCCCGAAGGGTGAGCGCAGCGAGTCAATGTCGAGCTACGTTAGGATTCGCCGAGCTACTTCAGAGCACCCGGCTGCAGCCACTTGTCGAGGAAGCGGAACGTGCCCTGGCCATTGATGGTGTGCGGGCCGTTGAAGAACTCAATCTCCGCGCGGTCACCGAGGCCGAGTTTGGAATAATGCCGGCGCGTGCGGGCGAATTCATAAGCCACCCATTCGTCGCAGCTCACGCCGTCATCGTGCCCGCGCTCAACCATGAACGGACGCGGGAAAATGAGCCAGCTCAGTTCGGCATAGTTGAACGTGTTCCCCATGTTCCACTCCACCATGTCGTATTCGTTCGTGTGCAGATACGAGTAGGGCGCGGAGGCATCCACGTTCTTCCAGATCCACTCATTGTAGTCGGCGGAGCAAATGCTCAGGCAATAGTCCGGCAGCAGCGCGGGCAGTCGCATCGCGGATTTGCCGCCATAACTCAGTCCGTAGAAGGCGATACGCGACGCATCCACGTTCGGCTGCGTTTTGAGCCACGTCAGGATTGTTTCGTGCTGCCGCACGATGAAACTCCACAGCGACAGTCCGATCGGCCAGGCTTTGCGGCAGATTTGCCGGAACTCGGTCTTGCCGATGTAGGGATTCTGCGGCGCGAAAACGATGTAGCCCTTCTCCGCCAGCGTCGCGCCGTAGGTGTGATAGGCCGGATGATCCAGCTTCGGGTCTGCAAGGTCGGAAGGCCGTCCTTCCAATCCGTGCTGACAGACGACAACCGCGCGCTTCTCGCCCGGCTCCATGTCCTTGGGCAGCAGCAGCGTTCCGAACGAGAAGACATCAGGATACACATCCAGCATGATCTCCCAGCCGGTGAATTTCTCCGTGTCGTAAATCTGCCGGCTCCGCGCATTCGGCGGCAGCGTCGCGGGCGGCAGCTTGCCGGTGATGTCCGTCCAGAACTTTTCCCGATACGCCTTCGCCGACTCCGTGAACTTTTCCGCCGAGGAAAAATCCGCGCGCTTCCAATACTCGCCCCGCGTCTTCTGCGCCTGCCGCATCAGCGTCTGTGTGTCTTCGAGGATGGTGTCGAACAACCGCTGGCGAGGTCCGGGTTCATCCTTTGGAAATCGAGAGTTCGTGTTGTCAGCCACCGGCGGAATAGCATCGCCCGGATCGCCAAATTGTCCGCCATCCATCAAAGTGTGCCGCAAGAACTCGAGCGGGTCAGAATGTTCAGCGACTTTCCAGCGATCGGCGTGACTCGGCACTGCGTGCCGCCATGTCTGCTCAGCCAATTGGCGTTCCCTTTCAACCAGATCAATCTTCAAGGTGCGGTGATCAAGGATTCCCGGAGCACCACCGCCAGCGTCAGTCATTACCACCTCTGGCCAACTGGCGCTGCGCGTTACGATGTTTCGCGGAGCAACCATCGTCGCAAGTTGGGCGGCATTGAACTCCCGCAACAATCCGAAGACGGTGCGGTCAATGGGCTGCGCCCATTGTGCGTCCAGTGGGGCAAAGGCTCCTTCAATCCCGGCGGTGAGGATGCGGGGATCCAGAGCGGCGGCGAGCAGCGCGACAAGCCCGCCTGACCCGCTCCCGATTATTCCGATCGTGGACGCCGGCTGTTCAGTGCTGAGAAAATCGACAGCCGCCAACACCTTTTGGACTTCGTATCCCAGCAGTGTGCGGCCCATTTCGAAGCCTGCACGCCAGAGAATTTCTCTTCGGTAAATTGGCGAACGGCGACCATTCGGCATCTCCGGTTCGGTACCGTAATCCGCCATCGAGATTGCCAAAACCCGGCCCCATGGCACCAGCCGGCGAGCCCATTGGCGGGCCGGTTCCAACCCCGGTTCCGTGCCGAACAAGTGTTCCGGCGTTTCATCAATGTCGGGGACGATGATGAATGCGATACCTGAATTTGTGTCGGAAAGCAATCCTTCCCCCCGGACTTGCCTCACCACGTTCCATTCCACTTCGATCAGCCGCTCATCATCGTTCCGGCGACGTTCCACATTCGGTGCGCATCGCGGCTCGCCAATTCCCAGAAGGTTCGCCAATCTACCGCGACGCTGCGTCATTTGTTTTTCCCAATCATCGATCGTTCCTGGCGCAATCTGACTCAAACCTGCACAGGCTTTTCCGACTTCGACCGTCTCCCGGTCGAGGA
>JANNVM010000967.1:0-3553 GCA_031414455.1 Verrucomicrobiota bacterium | reverse complement strand
CGAGCGCGGTGACGAGCAAAACGGTGTCCATGTTCGCGGCCACGATTTGCTCAGTGTCCGCGTCGCCGGCGGCGCGGCGGGAGAACTTTGTCAGGCGCGGCAGCACGGCATGGATGTCGGCCACGGGACGATGTTCAGGGCACGAAAGCGTTTCGCCCGGTCGAAGCCGAACGACGACCCAGTCGCCGACAGCGGGCAGTTCGCCACGGGTAGAGGCGGCGTGGAGCAGCTTGCCGGTGCACGCGGCGGTGAGTTCGCCGTGAACCGACAGCAGTTGATAGGCGTGTTTGTGTTCGAGCGCGACGCGGGCGGGCACGAATTCGCCGGTGGAGAAAGGCTGGAACGCATCTGCAAAGCGATCATTCCAGCCGAGGGAAGAGAGAGTCATGGGAAACAGAAAAGAAAAGTTAGAAAACAGAATTCGAAGGACGCAGCGGCGACGGGGGTACGTCGCGTGAAAACAAAAAGGCCGCCCAATCGGGCGGCCTGCGTCTCGAAGAATATGAATGTGCGCGCGTCAGCAGCGCACGACGGGGCCAACCGGCGGGAGCGGGGTCTGGGAATGGAGAATCTCAGTCATAGTGTGCAGGAAGGTTGGCGGTTAATAAGAGCCGCTCACGCGGCGAACATACGGATTAAGGAGCGGAGGCGGATATTCGTCAACAAATTGCCTGCTCCCGCGAACACGGGTGGCGCTAACCCCTGCGGCAACGGCGAAACCTTGTCCCCCGCTACTCTGCTTCCTCCGCAGCCTCCTGTTCAAGTCCCGATCGCCGAAAACTTATTCCTTCGCCGCCCAGCCGCCGCAGAGCAGCCGCCGGGCCTCTGCCTCCGCCGCGGTGAGTTGATTCTGAAAATCACCCGGCGTGGTATCCAACTCCGGCAGCGGCCGGTTGCAGGGGCGGATGAGAGCGAGGCCGTTTTGCACGAGGAGTAGCGCGATGTTTTGCAGCGCCGGCCTGGCGGCATCGCCGTCACTGGCATACACGAAACACAGGAACGCGCCGTCGGCCGGATCCTTTTCCCATTTCGTAGCAATGCGGAAGGGCACGGAGTGCAGCATGTTTTGCGTGAAGTCGCGGGCCTCGACGGCGATTTCGCGCACGCGGTTTTCGGACTTGAGGGAAAAGTGATCCATGAACTCACGGATGCTCTCCGGGCTGCCGCCGTTCATCTGCACCGTTTGCGCCCAGTAGAGGCGAAAGAGGTGCGTGCCCTGTGGTGTCGCAATACGAAACGTATCGCCGTCGTTCGCGGCGTCGTCTTCAAGCCGGCAGTCGGTGACGACCTGATATTCGCTCTTCGGTTTGCCGTCATCGCCGAGCGGGATGGAGGGCACGGAGCCCTTAACCGGCGGCTTCACGGAGTCAGTGGAGGCACTGTCCGGCGGCGACTGCGAGTGGCTGGCGGCGTTTCGTTTCAGCGCCCACGCGGCGATGATGAGGACCAGCATCAACAGCCCCGTGAGCCCCACCGTGTAACTGGTGCTCTTGTCTTCGCGCGGCGGAGTGGGTTCGTCCATGTGAGGAATGTGGCGCACAGTGCCTTCCGCGCGTGGCGGATGCAATCCGGTTTTGCCGCGGAAAAATCAATCGCGCGGCTCCTCGGCAATTTCCCGCGGAGCGCCGGTGGCATCCCACAGCCACAGCGCCGCCCCCTCGCCGCGATAAAAGACGCGGGGCTTGCCATCCACTTCGCAGGCGGCGAACGAGGTGAGGCCATCCGTATCGGTGACCAGCAGTTCCGTTTTCTCCAGCGACGCGCGCATCGCTTCGAGGTGGTCCTTCGGTTCCGGCAGATCGCTGGCGTCGTCGGTATAGAGCGATTTGTCAGGAATCGGCACCCGCAGAATACAGCCCATGTGACGGCCACTCATGCCGGCGTAGATCCATTTTCCGGCAGCGCTGAGTTGGCTGATGAACATACTGCCGCCATTTGCACTGTCGGTGTTGAGGGTGGCGACCGGTGCAAAACGTGCCCCGATGAGGGTGGCGATGCGTCCCTCAGGATCATCCTCGACCGCGAAGCCCCCTTCCCACAGATCGCCGCCGCCGGCGAAGAAAAACCGGCCGTCGTCCGCAAAGCAGCCGCAGTCCACGTTGTCCACGCGGCGGCAGAAAACGTCTCTGAATCCCTTGCCGCCTGGCTTGCGCGCGAAAAATTCCTGACTGCTGCCTGGGCTTCCGTCAATGCCGCTGAGGAAAAGCCAGTCGGTGATCGGAGTGCCGGGTTTCGTGGCGACGAACAGGTTCTGCGCCTCCTTCACTTTGCCCAGCTCCGTGATGCGTTTCACAGTGCCGTCATCCGTCATAACCCAAACCGCAGGGCCCGCGATAAAAAGGGCTTCTCCCTGCCCGCCTCGCGCGAGGCCGTTCACCGTAGCGTCCTTCAGTTCCGCGGGCAGCGGGAGTTCCGTGAGCTTGCCGCCGGCAACATCAAGCCGCAGGAGTTTTCCCGAACCGTAGAGCGGGGCGAACGTGACGGTGCTGCCGTCGTTGGAGAAAAAGGCATCGCCGGCACCGGCGCATGAAATGGTCAGAAGGACAGCAGTGAGGAGCGGTTTCATAAACCGTCATTCTGCATCTCCCGAAGCAAAAAGCGAGGACGCAGACGACGATACCGGCGGTTCCCACCGCTCAGTAAGCACCACGTCCCGGCAGGCCGGCAGCATCAGATAGACATCCGTGATCCGTTCGCTGCCGTCCTCCAGAACGACCGGCACCGGCACGCGCCCGTAAAAGTCATCTTCGTAGGCATCGAGCCGGGCCATCGCAGCGGCACTCACATCAAAGTACACCAGCCCGGGCGTGACCGCTCCCCCGCACGCCACGAGGCCCGGGAAGGTAACGCCGCGCAGCTTTCTGGCTTCATAGCCATGCAGCACGGCGCGGCGGCTCTCACACTTCTCCTGCGCCACGCGGGACCACACCTCGGCATCCATCAGCGTGCCGTAGGTGAAAAGGTGCATGTCCTAAGCGCCGGAGAGCGCTTCCTCGCGCTTCTGCACGCGACGGCGTTCGCTGGTGTTCAGGATGCGTTTGCGCAGGCGAATGTTCTTCGGCGTGGCTTCCACGAGTTCGTCCACGGCGACATATTCGATGGCGCGCTCGAGGCTGAAGCGAATCGGCGGTGTCAGGCCGGAACCCTTTTCCGAGCCGGTGGTGCGGAAGTTCGTCAACTGCTTGGCCTTGGTAGGATTCACCGGGAGGTCTTCGGCGCGCGGATTCTCGCCGACGATCATACCGGCATACACGATGTCTCCAGGTCCGACGAACAGCTTGCCGCGAATCTGCACGTCTTCAAGGCTGTAAGGGGTGGCCTCGCCGGTTTCCATACTCACAAGAGTCCCGGAGGTGCGCGTTACGATGGAACCGGCCCACGGGGCGTAGTGTTTGAAGAGGTGACTCATCACGCCGTGACCGCTCGTCAGGTTCATCAGGTCGTACTCGAAACCGATGATGCCGCGCGTGCTGATTTCCGCTTCGATGAAGCTGCTGGCCTTGTGCGCCACCATGTTCACGAGCACGCCGCGGCGCTCGTTGAGACGCTTGAG
>JANNVM010000966.1:0-5387 GCA_031414455.1 Verrucomicrobiota bacterium | reverse complement strand
CTGCCCCATGCTGAGCAATATTTTCCTGCACGAAGTAGTCGACACATGGTTTGCAAACGTGGTGAAGCCGCGCCTCAAAGGCCGGGCCTTCATGATTCGTTATGCAGACGACTTTGACTCGCTCCCGCCACCCTTCCCGCTCGCCCTTCGGGTGCTCCTTCGTCGCATCAAGCGCCTGTGGCACAAGTGGCTCAATCGCCGCTCGCGTCAGAGGGGGAGCATGAAGTGGGAGCCGTCCGGTAACGGACGGCTCTACCCGGAAGACTGCTTGACCATGCAAAGTCATCGATCCGCCAGCCAAATACGGCAGGCTCAATTTTTGCGGTTCCGGGGTGACGGGCTACGGCACTACTTTGGCGCGAAGGTAGTGCTTTGATCCAAAGCCGGTAACATTGACCGGCAGGGTGGTCGAGGCACCGGCGGCAGTGAGGACTCCGGGAATGTCGGCCCATGCGTCGGCGTTGCCGAGGTCGGTGGATTCCTCAAGCTGATAGCGCTTTCCGGCGACGCTGGCGACGGACACCTGATACACATTGGGACTGCCGGAGGGAACGATGGCGGTGATTTTCAGGGTGCTTGCGGAGTTGTTGGCGGCGGTGCCGGCGAGGAACTCGGAATAGTTGTTTTGGCCGTCGCCATCAAGGTCTGTGAGTTTGTCGGCATTGCTGTTCCTGTTCAATCCATTGGCGTCCTCGTAGGCGTCCGTCATGCCGTCACCGTCGGCATCCAGCGTGGGGCCAGTGACGGCAAAGAGGACGTCCTTCAGGAGCGCGGTCTCCCCGCTTTGAATGCCCTGGGAGGAGATGCGAAGCTGGACGGTGCTGGCGGCCGCCGCGATCAGATGGGTTAAGGGGACATCGGCCGACATGGAGGCCTCACCGTTCTGGGCATTGCGGTTGAATTCATCGCGGGTTTTGTTGGCGTTGTATTCAGCCACTATCGTGGCGTAACCGTCGGCAACGGAGGCGGTGCCCTGATAGCCGTTGATCCACCCGTCCGGCGGGCCGTTGGGGAGGTTGCCGGGCACGGCGGAGGCACCGTTGCCGGTGTCGTAGGGTGTCACGAGATTGATGATGGATTGGCTGGCAAGGCCGCCATCAATAATCAGTTCAGCCTTGAACTTATCCGCCGTTTCGTAGTTCGAACTTACGGCGGTGTCGAGAGCCGAGAGCGTGGCGGTGAACCGGACTTCGCCGACAGCGGAGAGGTCGAGGATTTCGGAGTGAATCGTTTCAGTCTGAGCGTTGACTCCGGAGTTTATGTAAGTGATCCGGGCAACGGGATCATTCACCCAGACAGTTGACGGGGCGGGAGTCAGCGCCGTGCCAACATCCGTGAGGCCCCCGCCGAAGTTGCGCTGGCCGAGTGGATAGCGTCCGGGAATGGCGACCGAAACAGTCTGGGTGGCAGCGGGGTAGCTGGCGTCCCGGAGGACCAGCGAAACCGGGCTGGCGGGCAGTGGTGCGCTGATGGTTAAGGAAGCCACGCCGAAGTTGCCGGAGGCCGGGGAGACACCAGCGGTGGAATTGGTCCAGCGGGGGCCGCCAGCGGTGCCGGTGACGGTGACGTCGAAGGTGACGGTGTCGTCAGCGGTGCCCGGTCCGTTTTCACGGCGCACGATGTTGCTCGCCGCGGAGGCTGCGAGGGCGGGTACCGGCGCGGTAAGGCTGAAACTGGCGGACGCAGTGGCGCTGATAAGGTCGGTGAGTCTCACGGTGAGCGGCGAGGAACTTCGGTTGAAGGGACCGAAAACCACCGGCTGCGGGTTGGCGTAACTGCCGGAGGCCGGGCTGGCGACATTGCTCGTCCATCCGGTGCTGGCGCCGAGGTTGACGCCTTCGATGTTCACGGGGGCCGAGAACGTGTCATCCGCCGCCGGCACCGTGCCTCGATTATCAACGGTGACCGGACCGGGAATGGTCAGGAGGGTGGGCGGAGCCGTGGAAATCCTGAGGTCATAAACAACGAATTGTTCGGTCGGGGAGTCATTGATGCCTTCGACGACGATCTGCACACTGTTAGCACTTCCGGGAATGAGGTAGTCTAAACTCCTCGTGAAAACTCCGCCGGCAGGAGCCAGTTCGTTGTCGGACAGGACGCCGTCCGCCACGATCGTGTCATAGGGAGTGATGAGGTTGATGCGGTTCGCGGTATTGCCGTCGAGTACAAGATAAGCCACAAAACTGTCCTGGGCTTCGTTGCCGGTGGAGGTGTCATCAATGTAGAACACGCCGGAAAACGTGACGGCGGGAACGCCGGTGAGATCAATGACCCCGGAGGTTAACACTTTGCGGGCTCCGCCGCCTCCGTTGGTCATGGTCATGCTGCGGAGGGCATCGTCGAAGACCCAGCCGCTGGCCGGGATCGGGCCGGTGGTGAAGACCGGAATATTCAGCAGGTTGTGGTTGTCACTGGCCATGATCCGTTGCGGAGATACGGCCACCGTGGAGGTGCAGGTTGAAGTCACGGCATCCCCAAATTTCAGAGCGAGCGGGCCGGCGTTAAATTCAGAAATCGGAATGTTGGCAATGCTGACGCTGGTATCATAGGCTCCGGTGAGGCCGACTGCGGCGCTTCCTTCCGGGCCCTGGATCGTCCAGCCGGTGGGGCTGAATGTTCCAGCGGCAGTGACCGTGACCGGGAAACTGATTTTGTCATCAAGGTGATCCAGCGGAGTGGCGTTGTCGCTTCTGGTGACCTCCCCGACTGAGGCGGAAATAGAACAGCCCCCCGCCTCGGCAATCAGTTGGACGGCCATGCTGAGGTCGGAGCTTCCGACCGCCGCATTGTGCACGGCTACCGCGAGGGTGTGTGTCCCTGGAGTGAGGGAGGCGATCTGCTTGACGACCGTTGCGTTGCCGGCGATCACTGGAGTGACGGCTGAATTGGCCCCGGTAGTGGAGGAGACGGGAAGGCTAAGATCGGCATCCCGGATGTGGGTCTCAACGCTGGTGCTGTTGGCGGCGACCGCAGTGTAGGTGTCTGCCGCGGCACCCATGTTCACCCTGAGAACCATTTCACCGTCGAGGTAAACGAATCCGCCGTCATCCAGGAGATAACGCAACTTAATGTTTGAGTAAGCACTTCCGTCGTTTGGCACCGTGAAGGTCGTGCGGAAATAGCCCGAATACCGGCCGGTAGCGGGCGGTGTGGTGAGCGTCGTCCCTAACGTCGTAAATTCCGCCGGAGGCGGCAGCGGCGTGACGGTGTAGTCGATAGCCCCGTATCCGAATGGTCCGGGACCGAATCCCGCATCATATCCGGCATCGGCGGTGCTGAATGAGGGACCGGTGTAGCTGGCGGCAAATTCGGTTTCTTCCGCATACCACTTGGTGGCCCCGGAGTTGGGCTCCGTAGCCCCGGACCCGGCCGGCAGGACCCCTGCGGTGGGGTGCATATAGTTCCAGGAGTGCTCCCAGGGAACGAGGGTGGTTTGGGCTAAGGATTTGTCCGCCAGTGCGCCAAAAAGAAGCGGTGCTGCAGCGAGAGCAAGGATGGCTTTGGGTGGGGTGAGTTTGATTTTCATATCGAGTCGGGCGGAGTGGTGCTTGGTGAGGAGGACACGAAAACTGAGCAAATGACGGAGCAGGGTTGAGGGCTGCCGCTATTGATTCGTAGGCAAGTTGGGATCGTTTGGCAAGATTTAGGATGAAAAGAAAGTTTTTTTCGTGACACTTTCCTGCGAGTTTGCCAGTATTGGCCCATCTTGCCAAATTAATCCCCCGTTTTCTCAAAAATCTGCGACTCAGACGCTCTCAATAAATCCAAACCCAACGAAATGAAGAAATCACTACTCTTACTAACCCCGCTCGTGGTGGGCCTGTCTCAGACGGCCCCCGCCGGAGACCTCCTCGCATGGTGGAACTTCGACACCATTGCGACCGGGAAATCCGTTGATGTCCAGTCAGGATACATCGGTCAGCTCCTTAACGGCGCCCAATACACGACTCCCGGCACCGGACGCTCCGGGGCAGGCACCGACCGCGGCATGCTCTTCGGCAATGACCGCCACCGCATTTATGTCCCCGATGCGACCTTCCTGAATGCCGCCGGGGCGGTCAATGCCGTTTCGGTCTCCTTTTGGCAGAATCTCGGAGAGTTGCGGGACCAGTACACCTTCTATGCTGCCGTTCCCGGCATCCCTCAGGCCTTTAGCGCCCATACCCCATGGAGCGATGGTCAAATTTACTGGGACACGGGCGGCTGCTGTGACGGAGGAACTCAGCGGATCCAAGTCTCCTCAGGCATTGTCCTCTCCGTCTGGCACCACATCGTCCTGACGAAGAACGGCGACACCAAGAGGATTTATGTTAACGGTGCGGAACTCATCAATGGAGTGAACACGGCCCCCATCCCGACCACGTTTACCGATATGTATATCGGCAACCAGCCCGGAGCGACCAACGCGGTGAGTGGGATTATTGACGATTTCGCCGTGTTCAGACGCGAAATCACCCCCGCCGAAGTGACTACCCTTTTTGGCGGTGCCAGCCCCGGCAGCCTTGAGGCTCCGAACGATACCGACGCTGACTTGCTGCCTGATGGATGGGAACTCCGCTTTGCTCCTGATCTCACGGTCCTCGCGGCCGGTGCCGATTCTGACAGCGACGGACTTGTCAATGAAGCTGAACTTGCCCTTGGTACCAATCCGAACAACCCTGACACCGACGCGGATGGCGCGCCGGACGGTTCAGAGACCAGCACCGGTGTGTGGGTCAGCCTCGCTAACCGCGGCACCAGCCCGTTCATCGCCGATACCGACAAGGATACCCTGCTCGACGGCGTCGAGACCAATACCGGAATTGTTGTCGGTCCCTTGGACACGGGCTCCAACCCGCTCTTGTCTGACACCGACAACGACGGAGCCCCTGACGCCTTCGAGATCACCAAGGGCACCAACCCGGGTGACCCGAATTCCGTCCCACTGCTATGGACCGTGCGCAATGCCATTTCCGGCGGCGGGCTCAACAGTATTGCGAGCGTCAATAATCTTTTCGGGCCCACCGGAACCATCAACGCCCAAACGACCACCAGCGAGACGGTGATCAACTTCAGGGAGAACGCCAACGGGCCCTTCCAGCCTCAAGAGGCGTTCCCGGCCATCGGCACGCAAGAAACAGACACCAATGGGTTCGCAATTAAGGCCACCGGAAGGATCAGCGTCACGTCGCCCGGCCTCTACACGTTTGGATTCAGCTCCGACGACGGTGGCGGGATCTACATTGACGGGGTGCCGGTAGTCGTCTTCGATGCGGATCGCGGCACGGCCACCAGCCTCGGTGTCGTCAATCTCGCGGTTGGTTCCCATAAGGTTGAATTCCTTTTCTGGGAGAATGGAGGAGGGGCGCAGGTCCAACTCTTCGTCGCCAACACTCTGGGCGATTTCA
>JANNVM010000965.1:0-4542 GCA_031414455.1 Verrucomicrobiota bacterium | reverse complement strand
CTCCACGTGCTCCTCCTGCGTAATGTCAGGCTTGATGCGAATGGTATCACCGCCCGGCACGCGCAGTTCACCGCCGGCCGCCAGCCGGGAAATCTTCTGCGCCGCCGTTACATAGCGATCCAGCAGCGTCGGCGACAGCGTGCCGACCGTGACGTTATCAAATCCGTGGCTGGCCTCATCCGCCGGCAGCAGCGCCGCGGCATCAATGTTCAGCGCCAGCAAGTCGCGGATCGCGTTCTGATACTCCGTGCGGTTCAGCCGCCGCAGCGTTTCCGTGCGGCCAGGTTGCGGTTTCAACTTTGCCGCCGCATCCAGCGTGCCCGCCAGCGATGCGATCATCGCCGCAAACTCCGCCTCGCTCGGCCGCGACTTCGCTTTCGCGGGCGGCATCTGGCGCGTCTCCAGTCGCCGCACCGCCTTCTCCCAAACATCCGCGTGCTGTGTCACGTCCTCCATAAGGATCGCCTCGAGGTCGAGCCCGCCCTTCTTTGCATCGGCGTCGTGGCACTCGATGCAAAACTTCCCAGCCGTCGCCGGCACGGTGACATCCTGCGCCGCGAGGCCCGCGGCCAGCGCGAGCCATGCCGCCAGCGCCGCGTGCTTGTGCAGTGTTGTCTTGATCATGGCCGGGATAATACCGCCACCAATTCAAACAGCGACTACGCATTCAATGGATTCCGCGTGGCAGCCCGTGGCCCGTCGCTCCGAGACGGGTTATCACCCTCCGCGAAGCGGCACTCTATTCTGTGGGGTGAACGTGCGCCAAATAGAGTCCCGGCCATTGCCGGATGATTACAACCCGCCTCGGAGCGGCGGGCCACGGGCGGCGCGGCGCCTTCTTCATTTCAGGCGCACGGGGCTGGCCCGACATCGCTGCTTGTGAATGTCCGGGCCATGATCATCATTCACGCATGATGGACAGCCGCCAGCGGCGTGTTCACAGACACCCCTACTTATGAAATACAGCGACTACTTTATGTTCTTCGGGATCGTCAGCATCGTGCTGGGCGTGCTCGGTTATGTGCGCGCCAAAAGCGTGGCCTCCCTCTATGCGGGCGGATTGTCGGGCATCCTCCTCGCATTTTCCGCGGTAATGGCGGCGAAACGCGCACCGGCCGCCGACCTGGTAAACTACGGCTATATCGTCGCGCTCGTGCTTAGTGTGGCGCTGCTGGGGCGGTTCCTGCCGGCGTTCCTCAAGTCTAAGAAATTCTATCCCGCCGGCATCATGGCAGTGCTCAGTGGGCTCGGGGTGATCGCCGGCATCCTCGCATTGCTGAAAGCCGGACCTTTGAGTGTATGAGTGAACCCCACGAGCCACCGCCATGGCAGGGCAAACCGCGGAGCCGCCGCGGGCTGTGGATGATGTTCGCGCTGCTGCTCACGGTGGCCGCGGTGATTTTCCTGCCGCCCGTGAAGCGAAGAATCGTGACGCTGCTCGACCGGTTGCGGACGGAGCGGATCGTGGAAAAACGGGTTGAAGTCCCGGGGCCGGCGACGGTTGAAACGAAGGTGGTTAAGGAGCGCGTGGAAGTGGAAGTGCCCGCGCCTCCCGGGCCGCTGCCCACGGGGCCGGTTCTGGGGACGCGGAAGGACGTGGCCACGGTTTTTCCGGGCATGAAGGTGCAGTCAAATCTCGTCGCTGAAGCAGGAGGGCGGGCGACAGCGGAGCGCACGCAGGACGCGAGTTATGCGGTGGAGTTCACCTTCAAAGTGAAAATCCCCGTGGCGGCGAAGACCCTGGAGGATTTCACCGGCATCAATCCCTCGCTGCCCGCGCTGATCCCGTCATTCAAAGACCTGCTCACGACCGCAAAAGTCTCCGGCTTCTATCACTACCTCTACGAGCAAAAGCAGAAGTCCATTCAGGCGAACATTCTGCGGCTCGACCGCGTGCTCACCCGGCACAACTTTTACGACCTTGAGTCGGTGATGGAGTTGGAGAATGCGACGACGAAACAAAAGGCGCTGCTCATTCAGGCCGAGATGGATGTCGTGTCCGACGGCAGCGACGGCGACCGCATGGACAATTTCGACAACGCCATTTATAAGAGTCAAAACTTCCAGCCGACGACGAGTTATGGGTGGGACAAGGTCACAGAGAAGCAAAACCCGCTGATTCCGCGGCTGGAGGAGGAACTGAAGGAGGTGAAGGAGAAACTCAAAGCCACCGGCCTGAGCAACACGGAGAAAGCAGCACTCAAGGACCGCGCGGCCGACATCCCGCGCATCGTCGCCGACCTCAAGCGGCGCTCATTTCTCATTGGCCAGGAGGATCCGTTCATCGTCATTCCGCTGTCGCTGCGCAGCTATCGCGGCGCGAATGCCTATGCGCCGGGCATTGGCGACTACGTGGTCGTGATTTGCGGCGACAAGATGATGCCTGCCATCGTGGGCGACTACGGACCGGCCACCAAGTGCGGCGAAGCCAGCCTGCGCATCGGCAAGGAGATCAATCCCGAATGCACGCCCTACAAACGGCCGGTGAGTGATCTGAAAGTTTCCTATCTCATCTTCCCCAACAGTGCGGAGAAGAAGAATTCCGCGCCGGACTATGCGGTGTGGCACAAGCAGTGCGGCGACCTCCTCACCAAACTGGGCGGCGATGCGGCAAAGCTTCATCAGTGGAAGGACCGGCTGAAGAAGGATCCGCCGCCAGCCGCCGCACCGCCAGCGCCCGCGCCTGAAATTACTCCAGCGACGGCCACGCCCCCTGTCACGCCGCCATGACCGTGGCTCCGGAACGCCGCACGCCGTCACCCGGTTGGGGCAAGCGCCTCCGCTATCGGCTGGAGCACTTCATTCTCCGGGCGGCGGTCAGAATGGCGCCGCTCATTCCCCTGTATGTCGTGCACGGTGTGGCCAATGTGCTGGGCACCATCGGCTGGATGGTCGACGTCCGCGGCCGCTGCAACGGCATGGAAAATCTCCGCTGCGCCTTCGGACCGCAGTATTCCGTCGCGCAGCGCCGCCGCATCCTTCGCGCCTCCTATCGGGTTTTCGCCCGCACGTTTTTTGACCTCTTCTGGTCGCCGCACCTCAAAGAGAAAGACTGGGACCGGCACTTCATTCTTGAATGCGCCTCGCCCGCCGCGCGCGCCGCGCTGGAGGTCAATCACAGCATCTTTGTCACCGCGCACTTTGGCGGATTTGAGTGGCTCTCCATCGCCAAGGCTCTCCGCTTCGGAGGCAGCATGACCATCGCTCAGGATTTCAAAAACCCGCCGCTCACCGACATCTTCCGCCGGCTCCGCTCCGCCGGCGACCGCCAGGAGATCATTCCGCAGGAGGGTGCGATGCTGCGGATTTTCAAGCATCTGAAAAAGGGGGGCAGCGCCGCGGCACTCGTGGACCTCACGGTGCCGCCGCAGCAGAGCGCGACGGTCATCCGGTCGTTTGGACTGCGCGCCAGCATGAGCATTTTCCACTGCGCCCTGGCACAGCGCACCGGCCTCCCGGTGGTGCCGTTGATCGCCGCGCCCGCCGCGGACGGCCGGTGGACAGTGCGTGTCCTCGAACCACTGACGATCGGCAAGTCCGACGACCTAACGGAAGCCGCGCAGCGCTGCTGGGATATCTTCGAGCCCATCATCCGGGACGCGCCGCAGCACTGGCTATGGATGTACAAGCACTGGCGTTACCTCCCGCGGGACACTCCGCGCGAATCCTACCCGGTTTATGCCGCGCGAAACGAAGCGTTCGACCGCCTCGATCACGGGACGGCAGGCTGATGGAGATTGCGGCGGCTTATTTCCTGACTTTAGCGGTGCCGTCGAAGTACTCCTGGTATTTGGGCCATGACCAGCCGGCGATTTCGCGCCCGACTTTGAGGCCGACGTCGTTATCGAGGGGGATATGGTAGCCGCCCATGGCGCGGGAGAGCGCCGCCATGTCGGCGGTGCCGCTCCATGTTTTGAGGTCGAGCGTCATCATTTCACCACCGTTTTTCTCGGTGAGTTCGCAGTGTTTGCGGCGCTCGATGAAGCCGAATTCGTCGCTGCCGGTGAAGAGTGCGATGGTTTTGGCGCAGGCGCCGCTGACGGTGGCATGGCCACTGGTGTAGCCGGGGAACGGAGGGGTGATGAATGACTGAGGGGAGTAGGGGCACCACTCCTCAGCAGGCTTTTCGCAAACGCCCCCGTCTTCACCGGCCCAGCATTTGACTTTCTGGCCCTTGAAATAGTGGCGCACCAGAGTCCACGGACGTGAGGAATCATAGACCCGTTTGGTTTCCCAGCAGGAGATGAAGGCATCCATGGCGACATTCGCGACCACAAAGTAGAGCTTCACATCCTGATCGAGCGTATGTTTGTCCCGACGCGATACGTCCTGGGCGAAACGGAGCCAGTGGCCGCTCTGTCCGGTGGAGCGGGGACCGTCGCGCATGAATTCGACGATCGCTTTCTGCTCGTTGGTGAGACTGTTGCTATAGGCGAGCACCTGCTCGGTCTCTTTTTTCAGCGTGGCGTCGTCCGTCGTGGTCTTCGGCGGCGGCGGCGGACGGAACTGCGCGGCGGATTCTATGACGAACGGCTTCACCCG
>JANNVM010000964.1:0-5492 GCA_031414455.1 Verrucomicrobiota bacterium | reverse complement strand
GGCTTTGATCCAGTCGTGCAGCATTTTTTTATCGGACATGCTCAGCGGCTGGCCCTTCTGCGGCATGAAGTCAGGATCATCCGCCGGCAGGATGATGCAGGCATAGATGCGGCTCTTGTCAGGATCGCCGGGAATGATGGCCGGCTTGCCGTTGATGCCGGCGCGAATGGCGTCGGGGTTGTGCAGAGCGAGATCGCCTTTTTGTTTCTCCGAGCCGTGGCATTTGTTGCAGGCTTTGGCGAAGATGGGACGGATTTTGGAAAAGTAGGCACTGTTGCGCGAGACCGGACGGGCGGTCTCGGCGGGTGGTGCCGGCGGCGGCGTCACCACGGGTGTGCCAGGCCCGGACGCCGGGCCGGTGACCATTTTCTCCGCCGCCGCCGAAGCCGCCGCGGACGGCAACTCAGATTTGGTAGGATCGCCGGCAGGTTCCGGCGTCGCGGGCGGGATATCGGTTGGAACAGCCGGCGGTGCTGGTGTGACCGGCGGGGTGGAATCCGTGGCGGCGACAACTGGTGCCGGTTCCGGTGCCGGAACGGGCGCGGGCGCGGGTGCTGCCGCTGGTGGGGGACTGACCGCAGCCGTCTGCTGCTCGAACTTGCTCAGACTAAAACCGGGCTTGATGCCGAGCAGGTGACCAAATCCCGCCGCCAGCGCCGCGACGGCCAGCACCCGCCAGCCGAGGATCCAGAAGTATTGTCCGGGCCTGGCTTTGGCAGGCTCGCGGGGATCGGCTCCGAAGAACCGCTCCCGCAGCATGAGCAGGCCGCGATTGCGCCCGCCGCGTTTGAACATCCACGCCAGCGACGCCACCGCTGCGACCACCAGTCCCCAAAATCCCTCGTGGAGCCGCGTGGTATCGCCATTGGAGAAAAACAATCCAAGGGTCACCACCACCACGACCCCGCTGGCGCAGATGGAACAGAAGAGCAGCCAAAGGACTGCCGGTTCCACTTCGCCCCGGTTTTTGATTACAATGAAGGCATCCAGGAGCAAGGCGGCGAGCAGCAATCCGAAAGGAAGGTTTTGCAGGAGAGTGAAGAAAGTCGGGAGCATGGCGGGCGGGATACTACACGAAGTGGAGGAAAGCACCAAGCACCAAGAACCAGGCTCCAAAGAAACATCAAGCACCACCCGCGCTCTACCGCCGTGTCAGCCGCAGGCGCACGAAACGTTTCCCCGTGATCCCCGCCGGATAGGTCGCTTTCACCTGCTGGAGGATTCCGTCATCGCTCAGAATCGTTTCCGTCTGATTCGCACTCCCCCAGGCGCCGGAGAGGGTGGAACTGGCTTCGAGATCGTAGCGCACATCCGCCAGGGCGGCCACGGGCCGGGTGTAGGTGAAATCCAGCGTGCTCCCGTTCTTCACCAGTTGGCCAATGGGTGGGGTGAACGCCTGCGGATGGGAGTTGGTCGCGAATTCAACGAGATTCACGATGCCATCGTTGTCAGGATCATTGAGATCCGCGCCGGGGCCGGTGTTGTCAGGGTTGCCGAAATACGTGACCCGCCAGGCCTCGCTCGCCGTGGCCTGCCGCCCGGTGACGGTGATGTCGAAGGGGTTCTCATCCGGGTCGTTGCTCGCCACCTGCACCGTCTCCGTCCGCGTGCCGGCGGCGGTCGGAGTAAAGGTGACGGTGAACGTCGCCGTCGCGCCCGGTGCGAGGGTGGTGGAGGCTGGCTGCGTGACGGAAAAGTCTCCGGCATTGCCGCCAGGGGCCACGGACACGGCGAGATTCTGGAGCGGCACGGTGTCCGGATTGCGAAGAGTGAAGGTCTGCGTGCTGCTGCCCACCGTTGGCGCGAAACCCACGGAGGAAATTCCATCAGTGAGGTCCGTGCCGGCGGGGGCCTCCACGGCAATTTCGGGGACGTTGATCGTTTGCTCCACGATCCCGCTGCCCCGGCCATCCCCAGTGTGCCCTCGAGCGCGGATGGCCGCATCAGCCGGGAGCGTCTGCCCCGTAATTTGCCATCCGCCGGCGACGCGCGTACCCCGGTCCAGCAGCGTCCATGTTTGCGCGAAGTCGATGCTCCGTTCAAAGGTGACGAGCGACACCTCTGGCGCAGAACCGCTGCGCATCCATTGCACGGACGTGCCGCCACCGGTGATGGTCAGTGCTTGTATGGCGGGGTCGTTGCGTAGACGGGCCAGTTTGGCCTGTGGCTGGCCGTTCACTTGGTTGAAGCTACCGCCCATGAGGATGCCGCCGTCGGACGAGAGTGCGAGCCGAGTAATGACCCCGCTCTGTGTCAGCGTGGCGTCAAAGGTGACGGACGTTTCGGTCGTCCCATCAGTATTGAGCCGGGCAATCCCCTTGGTCCCGATTCCCAAAATCCACCGGCGACCGTCTTTCCATTGGCTTGAAGCGCTAGACTCCACACAATCTCGCTGTTGTCGGGGGGGTTTGGTAATGAGAGAAACAAACCGTTCACGGCACTCATCCGCCTGACACCCCACGCGGTATTCATTGGGACCCCTTGGACAAAATACCTTCCGCCAAGAGCATAGTCGCCGGCTGGGTCTATGACCGCAGTGGTAATAAGGCTGCCCCCGGGGTTGGACGGAAGTTGGAATCCATTGTTCAATGAGCCGTTGGGCAGGAGGCGCTTCCCCCCAAGCAGTATCAGTCCGTCATCCTGGATGTTCATGGACATGATTCCGCTGGTGACGCTGCTCGTCGTATCAAATCCGCTGAGCGGTTCCACGGTTCCGTCCGCGAACAGCCTCGCAATGCCTCTGCGGGCCTGGCCATTTACTGACGAAAAGGCCCCGCCGATCAAGATTTTCCCATCCGACTGGAGAGCAATACTATTCACATTTGCATCCGCCCCTGTTCCGACCTTGAACGCACTAGAACTTTCGAGGGTTCCGTCCCGGTTCAACCGCGCATAACCGTTGCGGGGCTGGCTGTTCACAGACGTAAAATTGCCACCGATGAGAATCTTGCCATCGGGTTGAATGGCGATGGTATTGACATGATTGTTCGGGCCTGTGCCCGGGTTGAATGAATCCTTCGCCTCGCGCCTGCCGCCCGGGGCGAGCCGGAACAGGTTGTTTCCTGGTTCGCCATTCACACTGCTTACAAGCCCTCCGACCACCATGTGGCCATCTGGCTGAACCGCCAAGGCTTGGACTTCGTCGTCAACTCCCAGCACCGGCGCGAAAGAAACATCCAGAGTCCCGGCAACTGAGGCATGTGCAGATGGACTGGCGAAATGTAGGCACAGGGCAAGGCTGGCGGCGAACTTGGAGTGCAGCCTCCGTGAGGCAGGGCGCTGTAAAAGAAAGGTGTGAGGCGGCCTCATTTCAAAAAGATGCAAAATGAGGCGCGTTACACAACAGGGTTCTAGGTACGGCCCGTAAGCACCTCTATGTCAGTGGATTCCACAATTACTGGTGTGGCCTGTGGTTCTAAACCCTAGCTCACAATTGGGATGCGAGTGGGAGCACATTGCGGCTCACTACGCGAGACCCTGGCAGGCCAGAGACTACTGCGAAGTATCGCTATTCGCTCGAGCAGGAAGGCAAGCTGCTGCGTATATCGTCGGAGGGCATATCTTGGTCATTTACCCGGCAATCACCTTGACTGTTGGTTACACGATGGAAACGTGGTCTAACAAAATCGGTCGAGCGAACAGCCGCCCCGCTTCTCCGCTCAACGCCGGGCAGGAGTTCGGACACGCCCTTCCCGCTCCACCGTCCCTGTCGGCGGCGGTCGCTCACCTCTGGCGTTAGGCCGTTTCACATGCTCACCGTTGCTGACATCGAACCACACATCGAGGGCGAGTTCGGCTCGCGTCTTGAGCCGCAGGGTTTTCAACGCCTCAGTGATCGCAAGTGGGTTCGGTCACAGAAGCTGCCCGTCCGCGAGTTGTTTGTCATCGGCGCACTCAAGGGCGCACAGTATTCTCCAGCGTGGGGTTTCTCCTCTGGCTTTGTGCCATCGTTTCGCGGTCGCAGCTTTCGTCGCCAGACCACCGACAAGAACGCCATCATGGATTTGGTCATCGACCCCATCGACATCACGGGCGACGTGCCTCGGCAGGCGTTCGGCTTAATCACCGGCTATAACACAGAGATTCCGACTGAGAAGATTCGCACCTGTGCGGAGCATTTCGTGCCGCTGGCTCTTGCGGATTTCGACCGTGTTCGTTCCGTCCGCGACTTCTGCCAGTTCTTTATGGAGCGCAGCCGACTTGAGTATCGACGCTTCACCTTCGACATGTATGTTCAGCATCAGTTGGCTCGCGGTTTCGTGCTCGTGCTCACAGGCCGACGGGACGAGGGCTTGGAGCAGATTCGAGAGTTTTGTCGGAGCATGGACGCGGAGTTCGAGGACCGGATTTTGTCAGAGTGTATTCGTCAAGCACAGTCACACACAACGGCCTAACCGGTGTTGCTGCAGCCAACCATCACCGTTTATTCGGCCTGCGGCACCGCCTGATTCCCCACCTTTAGCAAGTAAGTCGTGTCCTCCTTGGACATCCTGACACACCAGTCCTGCACGAGGCCGATCTTCTCGCAGTCGCCGAAGTCGTTGACGGCGCTTTGGCTGACTTTCTCCCAGATGGTTTTCCGGTTCTTCCAGACTTCGTGCTCCTGCATGAGTTCGTGGAAGTAGTCGTCGCCGGTGTCGGAGGCGAAGTAAGTCGCGGGCGCGGAGGGGCGGTGCCGTTTGGGGTCGAAGTGCTGGATGGTTTCCCGGTAGAGGCGGCCCGCCCAGAAGTTGTGGTCGAAGTAGAGGCAGTAGAGCGGGCGACCGCTTTTGGCGTTCACCTTCACGGGCCAGACGCGGTCGGTGGTTTGGAGGGACTCTTTCGCTCCGGCGGTGGCGATGACGCGGCCGGGCTCGGCGAGGCAGAGGTCGATGGCGTCGTACCAGCGGGTGCCCTGGATATCCATGTAGCACTTGTAGATGGGGCTGGAGACGCCGTCGAGCGTGGTGAAGAGCTGCGTGTTGAGGTAGGTGCGCAGTTCCGGGAAGCCGGGCTGGGCGGGGAAGCGGCCGTAGTCGAGGAGGTAGGACCGGCCGTCCTTGCCGTATGCGCGCACGCGGTATTTCACGGTGTCCTTCTGGTTGTCGGCGGTCATACCGATGTAGCTGATCTGGCTGGAGAGAATGGGGATAACGCCGGTTAGAGTGCCATCGTCGTTTCGGATGCGCCACGGCGGCGGGTCGTTCCATGAGGGGCCGGGGATCAGCCGGCGGAGTTGCTCAAAGGTGGTGTCGTCGCTGCGGACCGTAGGCTCCGGGATGCCGAGAGGGGCTTACAAGGTTCCGGCGTGCCGACGGCACGCGTCATCCCAGCCCGGGGTTTGCCTTCGGCTGTCTCCGCTTCGCTCCGGCTCAACCCCGGGAGCCGAATACCCACCATTGCTAGCGCTGAAAGCGCGTTTCATGCGGATCCCGTTTTGCCAGTGGAATTAGGATTGCCGGACGGGACGCAGCGTGAATGATTGAAAGCATGGCCCAGTCTCTCAGCCTCGT
>JANNVM010000963.1:0-4658 GCA_031414455.1 Verrucomicrobiota bacterium | reverse complement strand
AAGGAAGGGAGATCGCGATTGCTGGTGCCGAGGCCGTAGGCCAGCCAGGCACCCATCACGGGCCGGCCCGGCTGCTGGTGGCCGCTGGCGAAGAACGTCGCCGCGGGATCGTGGTTGATAGGGTCTGTATGAAGCGAGCGCACAAACGTGCAGTCATCGACGACCTTGCTCAGTTGCGGCAGCAGTTCCGAAAGGTCCATCTGGGCCGTGCCATATTTAGCGAATTTAAACGGCGACCCGACGCAGAGCAGCTTCGCCTGCCCGCTGGTCATCGTCGTGATGCGCTGGCCTTTACGGACGCTGTCGGGCAGGTCCTTGCCGGTCATTTCGATGAGCTTCGGCTTGGGATCGAAGAGGTCGAGGTGCGACGGCGCACCTGACATAAACATGTAGATGATGCGTTTCGCCTTTGGCGCAAAATGCAGACGTCCCAGCGCACCAGGCACCGACGGGCCGTCGCCGGCCTCCATGCCGAAGAGGTTCGGATTGAAGAGCGAAGTGAGCGCGAGAGCACCGAGACCGGTCGTGCTCCGCTTGAGGAACGTGCGGCGCGCGAGGGTCTGATGGAGGGCGGTTTGAATGGCGTCCATGAATTAGTTGGTAATGGTTTCGTTGAGGTTGAGCAGGACGTTGCCGAGAGCGGTCCATGCGGCGAGTTCACTGTCGTCGATGCCTTCGGGTTTTGGCAGATCTCCGATCTTCACCAGGGCGGCGGCGGCGGCCTTGTCCTGGTTGTAGGTCACAAGTTGGGCGTCGAGAGTCTTTGTGAGGATTTCGATTTCCTTTTCTGCCGGCACCCGGCCGAGCGCGGCGCGCCATGCAAAACGGAGCCTCGCGGCATTGTCGGCACCACCCTCCTTGAGGATACGCTGAGCGAAGGCGCGGGCGGCCTCGACGAAAACAGGATCGTTCATGAGCACGAGCGATTGCAGCGGCGTGCTCGTCTTCGCGCGCTGGGAGTTACAGAATTCGCGCGTCGGGGCATCGAGCGTGACGAAGGACGGATAGACCGTCGAGCGGCGCCAATAGACATAGAGCCCGCGCCGGTAGAGGTCCGCGCCTTTCGATTTGTCGTAGTTGTAGCCGCCCATTTCGTTAATCTCCCAGGTGCCGGGCGGCTGCTCGGGTTTGATGCTTTTGCCGCCGAGTTGCGGATTCAGGATCCCGGCGATGGCGAGCGCGTTGTCGCGGATGATCTCCGCTTCAAGCCGCTGCCGCGGCCCGCGGGCGAGCAAACGGTTTTCACTGTCACGGGCCTGCAGGTCCGCAGCGACGCGGGCGGATTGCCGGTAGGTGGCACTCATCACGATCTGCTTCAGCACGCGTTTGGTGTTCCAGTCGGTCATGAAATCGCCGGCCAGCCAGTCGAGCAGTTCCGGATGGGTCGGCCATTCGCCCTGCGAGCCGAAGTCGTTCAGCGTCTTTACCAAACCGGTTCCAAACAGCATCGCCCACCAGCGGTTCACGGTCACCCGGGCGGTCAGGGGCTGCTCCTTTGAGACGAGCCATTTGGCGAAATCGAGGCGGTTCAGCGGCTTGCCGTCGGCGCGCGGCGGAACCTGCGGAAGGAAGGCCGGTACGCCGGCCGCGACCTTTTCCCCGTCTTGATCATACTGACCGCGGACCTTGATGAACGTGTCGCGCGGCTTTTCCATTTCCGACATCACCATCGTGTTAGGAATGGATTTCTCCACGTCCTCTTTCGCCTTCTTCAAACCGTCCACTTTCTTCTGCGCCTCCGCAAACTCCGGCGCCTGAGTCTCGCGAAAGAATTTCTGCAACTGCGTCTTCTGCTCCGGTGTCCGCTGCTCTGTGGGGACCTTCGCGAGCGCCATCGTCGCCGCGCCGCCGAGTAAAGCCACGTCGCCTGCCGTGAGCGCGCGGTTATAGACGCGAAAATCATCCACGCGTCCGGTGAACGGGGTGCCTGATGCTCCGCGCCGTCCGATGCTGAACGGTTCCGGTGTTTTGATAGTCTCCGTGAGAGTATCCACGACGACGTTGGTCTTCTCGGGCTGCCCGTTCACATACATCTGTACGCCGGATCCTTTCCCGGAGCCATCGTAAGTGACGGCGAGGTGCAGGAACGTATTCACCGGGAGGTCGCGCTGGCCCTGCACATGGATCGCATTGGCCGGGAATTTGTTACTGAGGTGAACGCCCGGCTTTGTTCCTTGGAATTCCACATCCCAGCCGCGGACATCCGCCGATGCCTCCATTTTGCCGAATGGCGAGCCGCCCTCCGGCTTCAGACGCAGCCATGCCGAGACGGTGAACGGCTGATCCTTCTCGAAGTTGAACTGGTCGCCGTATTCGATCCATCCGGTTTTTACGACACGGTAACTGTTGCCCGCCGCGCCTTCGACAAACGTTCCGTCGCCTTTCACCACGCCTTCGATTTTTTTCCCGTCATCGCCCGTCCCGTTGCCATCGGCATCGAGCGGAATGGTGATCACCGGCCCGGCCGGTTCCGGAGATTTTCCGGAAGCGACAAATTGTTTCTCCCACTCCACCTGCTTCACGTCGAGCGACTGCGCGAGTTCCTGCGCCTGTTTGTCAGCGGCGGCGATTTCGCCTTCGAGACGCTTCTGCTCCGTGAGCTGTGCCGCCGTGGGCACCGGCAGAAACGGCTGCGGATTCCGGTCGCGCACGCCGTCCTTGCCGTTCTCCGGAACGTTGTGGAAGAACGCATACACCTGGTAGAAATCCTTCTGGGTGATCGGATCGTATTTGTGGTCGTGGCACTGCGCGCAGGCCACGGTCATGCCGAGCCATGTGACACCCGTCGTCGCCACGCGGTCCACGACGTAGAGGTTCAGATACTCCTGCTCGATGAGCCCGCCTTCGTCGCTCGTCATCACATTGCGGTGAAAGCCCGATGCAATCTTTTGGGCGATGGTAGCGTCCGGCAGCATGTCCCCCGCGATTTGCTCGATGGTGAACTGGTCAAACGGCATCCCGGAATTGAACGAGTTGATGACCCATTCGCGCCACAGCCACATGTCGCGCAGCGAATCATTGTGATAGCCGCTGGTGTCCCCGTAGCGTGCGAGGTCCAGCCACGGCACGGCAAGCCGTTCGCCAAAATGCGGTGAGGCCAGCAGTTTATCGACGGCTAACGAAAGCGCCGCGTCCCGGTCCTTTGTCGAGGCGTCCATGAAGGCATCCACTTCCGCCACGGACGGCGGGAGTCCTGTCAAATCCAGTGAGACCCGGCGGAGCAGCCGGGCCGGATCCTCCTCCGGTGCGGCTTTCAATCCCTCCTTCGCCAGACGCGTTTGCACGAAGGCATCGATCGGATTCTTCACGGCCCCCTCTGGAACCGTCACTGGCTTCACAGGCTCAAATGACCAGTGCCCGGTCCATTTCGCTCCTTCCTGGACCCACCGCTTCAGCAGTTCCACCTGCGCCGGCTTCAACTGCTTCGACTCCTTTGGCGGCGGCATCACCTCATCCGGATCGGTCGCGCAAATCCGCTTCACCAATTCGCTTTTTTCCCAATCGCCGGGCACGATCGCGACCCCGCCCGACTTGGCCTTTCCAAACGCCGAGTCTTTCAGATCGAGCCGCAGTTCTCCTTTCCGTTTGTTGGCATCCGGGCCGTGACACGCGAAACAGTGGTCCGAAAGCATCGGCCGGATATCGCGGGCGAAATCAATGTCCGCAGCCCCGGCGGAGACCGTGGAAACGAGCAGGGTGAACAGGCAAAACGTCTTTAGCATGGAGGAAGTGCGGAGTGGGATGGTAAGAAGCGGGGAGTGAACGTAAGCAGACGGGGCATCCTTGCCACGATTGCGTCACTGTGGAATGTGTATCTTCGGGGAACGGGAGCCGCTGGCTTTACCAGCCGTCAAACGGGGTTCCGGATTTCCCGGGGCGCGCAGGTGGCGGAGCCCCACGGCACCCGGCTGCTCCGGGTATTCCCCACATCCCAGGGAGGCGGCGGCGAGGGCGTTTTTTTCTCGACTTCCCCGGATTGGGCCGGTAAAGCCCCGGGTCTGAATGAGCTTTGACCCGTTTCCCCTGACCCGCTGGACACTCATCCTTTCGGCGAAGGATGGAGAGGCCGCGGCTTCCTGTGAGGCGATGGAAAGCCTGGCAAAGTCGTATTGGCAGCCGATCTATGCATGGATTCGGGGCCGGGGGCGTTCGCATGAGGAAGCCCAGGACGACACTCAGGGATTCTTTGCCTATTTGCTGGATCGCAGGTTTTTCGACAATCTCCAGCCGGAAGGCGGGCGGTTTCGCAATTTCCTCCTCGTTTGTCTGCGGCGCTGGATGAAAGACGAAAGCAACCTGGCCCTCAACCTGAAGCGCCGTGCCGAAGTCGAATGGCCGCCGTTTCATGAGAAGGAGGTCCCGGAGTTTTTCTCGACGGCAGCCTCGCCCGAGGAAGCTTTCGACCGCACGTGGGTAGCCGCACTCGTCGCCAGAACCATGGCGGCGCTGGAGCAACGCTGGGAAAACCGGGCGGAATTGTTCGCCGCATTGCGCCTGACGGTCGAGAGCCCGGGAGATGCGGAAAAATACGCCCCCATCGGAGCCCGGCTGGGACTGACGGAAAACGCCGTGGCCAAGGCGGCCTGCGATCTCCGCCGGCAATTCGCGGAACAGATCCGGCGGGAAGTGAGGGACACCGTGGCCACGGACGAAGACGT